>NZ_JBFTRT010000109.1:0-10756 GCF_056399685.1 Pedobacter sp. 01N416 | reverse complement strand
ATATATATACTCGATCGTCATGCTGACCTGTAGCAAAGCGGAAAGCTACGCAGTAAATTCAGTTCAGCATCATTCAAGAATTGAATAGATTCTGAAACAAGTTCAGAATGACGCGAGATTTTAGGATAATAAACATGAAAATATTTAAAATACTTTGTTTAAGCTTACTATTGGCATTTGCAGGATCAACCTCGCAGGCGCAGGATACGGTGCGTTATACAGGTAAAACCTTGGTAAACGCAGACTATCATCATGGCCAACTTTCGCCGGTGATGGGCGTACACAGTATCCAAACTTTCAGGGCAAACAGAGAACATCCAGAACTGGCCGAAAACTTTGGCTGGACCTACAACCATGCGCCGATGTTGGCTTATTGGAACAACAAATTTTACATCGAATATTTGAGCGATAAAGTTGGAGAAAGTATCCCGCCAGGACAAACATTATTACAGTCCTCAAAAGATGGTTACACCTGGACTAAGCCGGATGTTGTTTTTCCGATTTACAGAATTCCTGATGGAACCACAAAAGAGGGTAGAACTGATGTAGCGAAAGATTTAGATGCCGTGATGCATCAACGCATGGGCTTTTATGTTTCTTCTAAAAACGTGTTCCTTGTTTTGGGTTTTTACGCCATCAGTTTTGATGCAAAAGATGATCCGAACGATGGTCACGGGATTGGCAGGGCAGTAAGAGAAATTCAGGCAGACGGAAAATACGGCCCGATTTATTTCATCCATTACAATCCAGGTTATTCGGAGAAAAACACCAAATACCCATTGTACACCAGAAGTAAAAGTAAAGCTTTTATTGAGGCTTGTAATGAGTTATTAACTAATAAATTAATGACGCAACAATGGAATGAAGAGGCAGATAGAAAAGATCCTTTGATTACTTTACAAAAACAGTATAAAGCCTTCAGCTATTATCACTTGCCTGATGGAAGAGTAGTTGGTTTATGGAAAAATGCCTTAACAGCAATCAGCAATGATAACGGTAAAAGCTGGCCTGAAAACGCGTCGCGTGCACCGGGTTTTGTAAACAGCAATGCCAAAATATGGGGTCAAAAAACTGCTGATGGTAACTACGCGACGGTTTATAATCCTTCAGAGTATAGGTGGCCTTTAGCCATTTCAACAAGCAAAAACGGACTCGATTATACCAATCTTTTACTGGTGCATGGTGAAATTACGCCAATGCGCTACGGAGGCAATTACAAATCTTACGGTCCGCAGTATGTTCGTGGTATTGAAGAAGGGAACGGAAAACCCGCGGATGGAAAATTATGGGTAACCTACAGCATGAATAAAGAAGACATCTGGGTTTCTTCGGTTCCGGTACCCGTTAATGACAAAACTACACAACATGTAAATGATGATTTTAGTAAAATGCCGGCTGATAAAGCGCTCGAAATGTGGAACATATACAGTCCGCTTTGGGCGCCTGTTAACGTCGATAACGGTACTTTGGTTTTAAAAGATAAAGATCCGTTCGACTATGCAAAAGCCGAAAGACTGTTTCCTGCGTCCAGAAAAATTGTTGCTTCGTTTTCGGTTACGCCAAAGCAAAATGATTTTGGTTTGTTGGAAATCGAATTGCAGGATACGAAAGGAATGGCAACTGTACGCCTGACTTTTGATACTGCAGGAACTTTAAGCGCAAAAGCTGGTGCACGGTATAAAAACTTCATGAAATATGAAGCAGGTAAAAGTTATGATATCAAGTTGAAATTAGATGCGTTTACCCGATTTTACACCATCACCGTAAATGGAAAAGATGCATTAACAAGTCTGGCTTTTCAGCCAGTTGCCGATGTTTCCAGAATTGTTTTCCGCACCGGCGATGTTCGTCGTTTTCCTGATGTAGATACACCTGCGGATCAAACCTATGATTTGAAAAATGCAGGGGAATCAGAGAAAACGGAAGCTGTTTATTCGATTAAATACTTAAAAACGGAGGGATTTTGAGACAGTTGGCAGTTTTTAGTTTGAGGTTTTCAGTTTTCCCCTCGTTGCGTTCTAAAGCGTTCGTCATTCCGACCGCCTCATCGTCATTGCGAGGAGGCACGACGTGGCAATCTTTCTTACTCGTAGCCATTCTTGCTTTATGCTCCCTCTCCACCAGTGCAAAAATACTCTTGCCTCAGATCTTATCGAGCAATATGGTTTTACAACGGGATAAACCCATCAATATCTGGGGTTTTGCATCTCCGGATGAGAAAGTTGAAGTCACTTTTGCTGGACAAAAAAAACAGACAATAACCGATAAAAATGGGAACTGGCTTCTTGTTTTAGCTCCACTCAAAACATCAGCAAAGCCGCAAACAATGTCTATCACAGGCTCAAATAAAATTATATTAACCAATATTCTGGTTGGCGAAGTTTGGGTGTGTTCAGGTCAATCCAATATGGAATACGCGATGCGGAAATTGGCTAAAATCCCCAAGCCCAAAAATGAGTACTTTGGTTTTCCATCCGACGAAGTAGACAAAGCACACAATAATCAGATCAGGATTTTCCTGGTTAACCGTAAAACATTAAACAAACCCGATTCGATCCACAAAAGCTGGTCTGTAGCCCAAGATTCGGCATTACGTGCTTTCTCGGCCGTAGGTTATTTCTTCGCGAAAGAAATTCAGGAAAAATTAGGTATTCCCGTAGGCATGATCTCTTCGGCCATTCCAGGCAGCGCCATTGAACCTTGGATAGCAGAAAATGCATTTGCGCAGGAAGACTACTTCAAAAACCAAAAAGTAAATAATGATCCTGGTAAATTTTATCCGACCATGATCGAACCTTTAACACAATTTAAAATCCGCGGCTTTCTTTGGTATCAGGGCGAAACCAATTGTTTTCTGAACGAGAAAATCAGCTACGCCTATAAAATGAAAGTATTGATCAATAGTTGGAGAAAAGCCTGGAAAGAAAAGGATCTGCCGTTTTATTATGTTCAAATTGCACCTTTCGATTATAGTAAACAAAAAAGCGATAAGGTTGTATTAACTGCCGAAACGGAACCAACTTTTTGGGAGGCGCAACAACAGCTATTACTTTTGCCCAATACGGGGATGATTTCTACATCAGATTTAAACGATAATGGGGGAGATTTACATCCAACTTATAAATGGGAAATAGGTAGAAGATTATCGCTTTTGGCGCTGGCAAAAACATACAACAAAGACATACCTTTTTCTGGGCCGATTTACCAGTCTGCGTCCTTTAAAAACGGAAAAGCATTGCTCCATTTTACATACCTGGAATTAAACAATAAACCTATTTTAGGATTTACAATCGCGGGGAAAGAGGGTAAATTCGTAAATGCTGAAGCTATCGTAAAAGACGATAAAGTGGTGGTTTCTTCAAAAGAAATTGCCGAACCAACTGTGGTTCGCTATAACTGGACAGAAAATCCAACAGGAAATTTTAACTGTTACGGTTTGCCAGCATTGCCTTTTAGAACCGATAATCCATTATCAAAACAATTTAAAACCAATTAATGAAACGCAGATTTATACTTTTCTTGTGTTTAACAACCATGTTTTGCTCCCTAAAAGCACAGCAAACGGAGAAATTATACCTATCAGGAACAGGGAACGATAACACTGTTAACTGGGATTTCTTCTGTACAGCTGGTGCAAATTCGGGCAAATGGACCACCATCCCCGTGCCTTCAAACTGGGAATTGCAAGGTTTTGGAAAATATAATTACGGTTTCAACAAAGAGGAAAACAAAGGCAAAGAACAAGGACTTTATAAGCATAAATTTAAGGTTCCTGCAGATTGGAAAAACCGAAAAATCAATATTGTTTTCGAGGGATCGATGACGGATACCGAAGTTAAAATCAACGGAAAATCTGCCGGAGAAACACATCAGGGTTCGTTTTATGTGTTTAGATACGATATTTCTAAATTGGTAAAACTTGGTGGCGATAATTTACTTGAAGTAAAAGTATCCAAACATTCAGCTAATCAATCCGTTAACGAGGCTGAACGGAAGGCCGATTTCTGGATTTTTGGTGGCATCTTCAGACCAGTTTATCTTGAATCTTTGCCTTTAACACATATCGATAGAATTCAGGTCGATGCCAAAGCCAACGGAAATTTCGATGCCAAACTTGCTTACACTGGCGATGCCGATAAAGTTGAAGTAGAAGTTTTTACGAAAGATGCTAAACGTTTTGGAGATCGATTTACCACTTCAATAAAGAAAGGAACACAAAGTATAACGCTTAGCCTTAGCCATCAGTTTTCTAATCCGGAATTGTGGTCGTCAGAATTTCCAAATCTTTACACTGCAACATTCACTTTAGTTAAAAATGGCAAAGAAATCCATCAGCTTTCTAGAAAGATAGGTTTCAGAACGGTAGAAGTAAAAGAACGTGATGGTGTATATGTGAATGGGGTGAAAATGAAATTTAAAGGTGTAAACCGTCACTCTTTTTATCCATCCTCAGGCAGAACAACGAGTAAAAAAATCAGTATTGCTGATGTGCTGTTAATGAAAGAAATGAACATGAATGCCGTTCGGATGTCGCATTATCCACCAGATGGACACTTCTTAGACGTTTGTGATTCGCTCGGCTTATTCGTAATGGATGAATTGGCAGGCTGGCATGGTACTTATGATACGCCTACGGGAACAAAATTGATGAAAGAAATGATGCTGAATGATGAAAATCATCCATCGATTATATTTTGGGCAAATGGAAATGAAGGCGGACATAACCGCGAACTTGATCACCTTTTTGCTGAAGAAGATATACAAAAACGTCCTTTAATCCACCCTTGGGAAGTTTTTGGAGGTTTCGAAACCACCCATTACCGCGAATTTAACTACGGAATCGGCAATTACGATCACGGACACAATATTCTAATGCCGACCGAATTTCTGCATGGCATGTGGGATGGCGGTCATGGTGCAGGCATTGAAGATTACTGGAATGCCATGTGGAACAATCCACTTTCTGCAGGTGGTTTCCTTTGGGATTTTGCCGATCAGGCTGTGGTACGTACCGATAAAAATGGCGAATTAGATACCGATGGAAATCATGGCCCTGACGGAATTGTTGGACCTTACCACGAAAAAGAAGGTAGTTTCTTTACCATTAAAGAAGTCTGGAGTCCTGTTTTTGTAGAGAAAAGAGAAATGACTGCCAGTTTTGATGGTTCGTTTACATTAGAAAACCGTTATGCATTTACCAATCTCAATCAATGTACATTCAACTGGAAATTAAAGAAATTAAAAGCGGGAACAGATGCAGCATTCAAATCTGGAAGAGCCAATGCACCAAATATAAAACCTTTCGAAAAAGGAAAATTACAAGTCGATCTTCCAAGCGACTGGAGGAACTTTGATGCACTTTATCTCACTGCAAATGCACCTGATGGTAAGGAATTGTTTACCTGGAGTTTCCCAATAACACTGCCTAAAGATGATGCAGAGAAGATTGTTGTAAAAACAGGTTCTTCAAAGGTAAATATTAAAGAGGATGCGAAAGTTTATCAGGTATCTGCCAACGGCATCGATTTAACATTCGATAAAATAACAGGTTTGCTGCAACAGGCACAGAATGCCAAAGGTGTAATTCCGTTTTCAAATGGCCCCATTTTACAGGAGGGTGTAAATAATTTTAAAAACTTCATTCAAAAAATGGATGGTGAAAATTTAGTGATTTCATCAAAATTTGATAAAAAAAAAAGTTGGAACACTTTACAATGGACGATTTATCCATCAGGCTGGTTAAAAATGGAAGTGAAATATTTTCCATCAGATTACTTTACCACTTTCGTAGGACTGAACTTCTCTTATCCTGAATCAGAAATCAAAGCAGTTGAATATAAAGGAAGCGGACCATACCGCGTTTGGAAAAACCGAATGAAGGGCACAGCTTTTGGCATTTGGAAAAAGGATTATAATAATTCAGCAACTGGTGAAGCACCTTGGCAATACCCTGAATTTAAGGGCTATTATTCAAACATGTATTGGTGTGAGTTTATTGGTAAAAAACAATCTTTTAAAGTGGTTACAGATAGGGAAGATGTGTTTTTAAGGTTGTTTACGCCAAAAAAATCGAAAGATACAGAATATGATAACATGAGTCCGACATTTCCGAATGGTGATATTTCATTTATGAACGCAATTTCGGCAATTGGCACAAAAACACAAAAACCAGAAACTACAGGCCCCATGGGAATGAAGAATATCTATTACGATTTTGATAAAGCCCCAAATAGAGCACTAAATATGACCTTGTATTTTGATTTTTCAGGTAGATAGGTTTAACCGCAAAGAAAAGAAGAAAGAATAATTAAAGAATTAAAAAATCAGTGTAATCCATTAATCTATGTAATCAACCGCGAAGCGTAAAGAAGAATAATGGCCCGCAGATAACGCAGATTTACGCAGATGAGAAAATATYGGTCTGCGTARATCTTCGAAATCAGCGGGAGCAAATAAATGTTTAACCGCAAAGAAYGCTAAGTTTTTCGCAWWGCAAAGAAAAAATAGCCYGCAGATAACGCGGATTTACGCAGATGAGAAAATATTGGTCTGCGTAAATCTTCGAAATCAGCGGGAGCAAATAAATGTTTAACCGCAAAGAACRCTAAGTTTTTCGCAAAGCAAAAGAAGAAAGAATAATTAAAGAAGTAGAAAATCAGTGAAGTCAATTAATCTGTGTAATCAACCACGAAGTATAATGAACATTAAAATCTACATAGCGATCATCAGCATTTGGTTTCTATCCTTTTCAAAAGTGATGGCGCAGATCTCGTTGCAAAACACGACCTGCGAAATGCTCGAGAATCCTTTGGGTATTGATGTTTTGAAACCTCGATTGGCATGGCATATCATCTCAAATGAAAGAAATGTAATGCAAACGGCTTATCAGATTTTGGTATCTTCTTCGCCTGAGAAATTAAATGCTAATGAGGGCGATTTATGGGATTCAGGAAAGATTAACTCACCAGAATCTATTCATATAGCTTACAACGGAAAAGTGCTTAAAAGCCGGATGAAAGCCTATTGGAAAGTTAAAGTGTGGACCAATGTTGGGCAAAGCGAATGGTCTGCTAACAACTATTTTTCTATGGGTTTGCTATACTACAAAGATTGGCCGAAAGGCTGGATTGGTTTTGACAGGGCATTCCCATGGGATAACATTAAAACGGATTCGCGTTTATCAGCCAGGTATTTCAGAAAAGAGTTTCAGAGTACGAAAGAAATCAAGTCTGCTACGGCATCAATCATTGGTTTAGGTTTGTACGAACTCTACATCAACGGCAAAAAAGTTGGAAATGATGTTTTATCTCCATCGCCTACAGATTATACCAAAAACGTAAAATATAACACTTACGATGTAAGCAGTTACCTTCAGAACGGTAAAAATGCAGTTGGCACGATACTCGGAAATGGCCGTTTCTTCGCGATGCGTCAAAATGAAAAACCTTATAAAATTAAAACATTTGGTTTTCCGAAAATGCTGATGAACATCAACATTGTTTACACCGATGGAACAACAGCAAATATTGATACCGACGATAGCTGGAAAGGCACAGCAGATGGACCTATCAGAACCAATAACGAATATGATGGGGAAGAATACGATGCTACAAAAGAAGCTCCAGGCTGGAATAAGGTCGGTTTTGACGATAGCAAGTGGGCAAAAGCCGAATTTGTACAAGAACCAACAGGAACCATTGAAGCCCAGATGAATGAAAACATGAAAGTGATGAATACAATAAAGCCTGTTTCAATCACTAAACTTTCTGGTGGCCGGTATATTTTGGATATGGGTCAAAACATGGTGGGTTGGCTGCAGATCAAGGTAAAAGGCGTAAAGGGCAAACAAATCAAAATGCGTTTTGCAGAGTCGTTACAAAATAATGGAGAACTTTTTACGGCTAATCTTCGTAATGCGAAATGTACCGATTTATACACTTTAAAAGGAGGAGAATTAGAAATCTGGGGGCCTACTTTTGCATACCGCGGATTTAGATACGTAGAGCTTTCAGGATATACTTACCAACCATCGGTGAATGATTTTCTTGGCAAAATGATTTATGATAACATTAAAACGGTCGGAACTTTCGAAACTTCAGATGCTTTAACCAATCAGATCTTCAAAAATGCCTGGTGGGGCATTGCCGGAAGTTATAAGGGGATTCCGGTTGATTGTCCTCAACGCAACGAGCGGATGCCTTGGCTTGGCGATAGGGGCGCTGTGGCTTACGGAGAAAGTTTTCTTTTTGATAACGGACGCTTTTATACCAAATGGTTACAGGACATCAGAAACTCGCAAAAGGAAGATGGAGCTATTCCTGATGTGGCACCTGCTTTCTGGAGGTACTACAGCGATAACATGACCTGGCCAGGAGCAATGCTTTTGGTGACCGAAATGCTTTACAAACAAACCGGTGATGTTTCGGCCGTTCGGGATAATTACCCAGCAATGAAAAAGTGGTTAGCTTACATGCAAGATCGCTACATGAAAGATTATATTTTAACTAAAGATAGTTACGGCGATTGGTGTATGCCTCCTATTACCATCGAATTTGGCCAGGGCAAAAGCGCAGACAAGAAATATCCTTCTGAATTAATTTCGACGGCTTATTATTATCATTTCACGCAGTTGATGATACAATTCGCTAAGGTAAGCGGCAATGATGAAGATGTAAAAGCATATGAACTTTTGGGGAATAAAATCAAGGAAGCTTTCAACCAGAAATATTATAACGATAAAGGTTATTATGCTTCTAATGCCTTAACGGATAACATCATTCCACTTTATTTCGGAATGGTTCCACAGAACAAAATAGATCAGGTTTTTAAGAATATCACTTATACTGTTGAAGTGACAAATAAAGGCCATTTAAGTAATGGTTTAGTCGGTATTCAGTGGCTAATGCGCTGTTTAAACGACTATGGGCGACCAGATTTAGCTTATACTGTGGCTACGCGAAAATCTTATCCTAGCTGGGGCTATATGGTTGATAATGGTGCAACCACCATTTGGGAATTATGGAATGGCAATACGGCTGATCCGAAAATGAATTCACAGAACCACGTGATGATGCTAGGCGATCTGCTGATCTGGTATTACGAAAATCTGGCTGGTATAAAATCGGAGGAGGCTGCTTTTAAAAAAATCACCATGAAACCTGAAATGATCAATGGTTTAAACTCGGTAAATGCAAGTTACAATTCGGTTTATGGGTTAATCAAAAGCAGTTATAGCAAAACGGCTAACCAGTTTAACTGGAACATTACCATCCCAGCAAATACAACGGCGTTGGTTTATATTCCTGCAAATAATAAAAATGAAGTTTCAGAAAAAAATAAGTCAATAAAGGATTTAAAATTTGTAAAAATGGAGCATAATAACGCTGTTTATGAACTTGGTTCTGGCGATTATGCTTTTGTGGTGGAGAAAAAATAATTATTACGGTCGTCATGCTGAACTTGTTTCAGCATCTTATTTGATAAGATCCCGATGTAAAATCGGGGCAGGGTGACGCTTAAAGAAAAATAGAATTATGAGAAAGTTTTTTAAACCATTTATGCTACTCAGCTTACTGATCACCGCAGTAAATGCATTCAGCCAAACCAAAGATATTGTTGTGCCAGAAGAAATCCTGACAAAGGCAAAAGAATGGACTTCTGCATTAAATTTAAGTGATGCAACAAAAAAATCTGCTGTTGAAAATGTAATTGCGGCTCATTTAACCACAATTAGAGATTGGCATAACGACCACCCATCATCAACTGTTCCTGACGGAATAAACCCTGTTACCGGCAATAAACTAAGTGATTTAGATAAACAGATCATTGCTGATTCTGCTATGCCATCAATGGTTCATCAATCGCTTATGGATGGATTGAAAAAGAATTTAACACCAGAGCAGGTAGAAACCATTTTAGACAAATACACCATCGGAAAGGTTGATTTCACGATGAAAGGTTACAAAGCGATTGTTCCTGATTTAACTGCCGATGAGGAAGCCAAGATTTTGGCTTTTTTGAAGCAAGCCAGGGAACAAGCTGTCGATTATAAAAACATGAAGCAGATTTCGGCCATTTTCGAGATTTACAAAACGAAATCAGAGCAGATGTTAAATAATAACGGTCGCAGCTGGAGAGCGCTTTATAGTGCTTACACTAAAAAGATAAAGGAAGAGAAAGCAGCAAAACAAAAGCAGTAGGCAATTTCCAGTGAAAAGTTTTCAGTTTTTGAGTAATAAAGCAAATCTGTGCAATCAAATAATCTGTGTAATCAACCTCGAAGAGAAAGAATTATGATATCAAAAAAAATATACACCACAATAGGACTTATTTTAGCAGTAACACTTAGTGCCAAAGCTCAGGTAGAGAAATGGCAAACTGGAATCGTAAAACAAGAATTCCTATACGACAAAGCACCATTCCCATCGTGCCACTCTGCAACAATCGCAGAAACGCCAACGGGCTTAGTCGCTTCATTTTTTGGTGGCACAAAAGAACGGAATCCCGATGTAGAAATCTACATCAGTCGTTTTGTGGATGGCAAATGGCTGGCACCGGTTTCGGCTGCTAATGGTATCCAACCTGATGGTAAAAGATTACCTACATGGAATCCTGTTTTATATCAGGTTCCTAGTGGAGATTTACTGTTGTTTTATAAAATCGGGCCAAAACCATCAGAATGGTGGGGCATGATGAGAACCTCAAAAGATGGCGGTAAAACCTGGTCGGATGCTACAAAATTGCCCGATGGTTATAT
>NZ_JBFTRT010000108.1:0-13434 GCF_056399685.1 Pedobacter sp. 01N416 | reverse complement strand
TCCCAATTTCGTGGCGTGAAATGCGTAAAGTTTTTCCTATACAGGCTAACTCAATTGTATGCTTAAAAATGACTACTCCACAACTTTTGGTATTGATCCACTAACAGTACACAAAGTTCGTTACTAAAGCTTGCAATGCACTTATACAGAATACTGTTTTATTTACCAGTTTTACGGTTTTTGAGCTGAATAGACATGGCTGTGGCCCTGTTTACTTGATTTACGTAGTAATTATTCACCTAATTATTTTGGTTACCTCATTAAAAGAAGAAACGGATATTACAGCATAGGAATAATATTGGGACTGAAAAAATGAATGCTTTGGTGTTTTCAGCAAACGAAAAAGCCTGTAAATATTTAATTTACAGGCTTTTAGTTGAATTTAAAACTATTTTCGCGGAATGGACGGGACTCGAACCCGCGACCTCCTGCGTGACAGGCAGGCATTCTAACCAGCTGAACTACCACTCCTTTTGTCCGCTTTAAAGTTCGAACCTCTTTCCCCTTACGGGAGTGCAAATATAGACACTATATTCAGTTTATCACTATAGTAATCGACTTTTTAATCAATAATTATGTAACACACTGAACCTCATTCTAAATATTTTAATCAAAACCATTATTAAGCAAAAAAGCCTCAACTTTTTCAAGTTAAGGCTTTTGTTGCGGAATGGACGGGACTCGAACCCGCGACCTCCTGCGTGACAGGCAGGCATTCTAACCAGCTGAACTACCACTCCTTTTGTTCTTCTTTAAAGTTCGAACCTCTTGTCTCTTTCGAGGTTGCAAATATAGAGACTATATCTTAATTCGCAAACTTTTTTTTCAAAAATATACAACTCCTTATCCTACAGCGCCTTCCTGCATCTTTTCTGCATTTTCTGCAAACTGAAGTGCACTAATAATCTCCTGAATATCACCATCCATAATGCTTGGCAAGTTGTACATCGTTAATCCGATACGGTGCTCGGTAACACGGCCCTGAGGGTAATTGTAAGTTCTGATTTTTGCTGAACGATCGCCGGTTGATACCATTGTTTTACGTTTAGCGGCAATATCGCCATTCTTTTTTTGTAGTTCGATATCGTAAAGTTTGCTACGCAACATCTCCATCGCAATAACACGGTTACCCAATTGAGAACGCTCTTGTTGGCACACCACCACCAAACCTGAAGGCTTGTGCGTTAATTGCACCTTAGTTTCTACCTTATTTACGTTCTGTCCGCCGGCACCACCTGAACGCGAAGTTTGCAGTTCGATATCAGCTGGGTTAATGTACAGATCAATTTCTTCAGCTTCTGGCAAAACAGCTACAGATGCCGCCGAAGTATGTACACGCCCTTGAGTTTCGGTATCTGGCACACGTTGCACACGGTGCACGCCACTTTCGTATTTTAACTGGCCATAAACATCATCGCCACTCACTTTTAAGATCACCTCTTTATAACCACCTGCTGTACCTTCAGTTACATCAACGGTTTCTACTTTCCATCCCTTAGTTTCGAAATAACGGGTATACATGCGGTATAAATCGCCAGCAAATAAAGCCGCCTCATCTCCACCGGTACCACCACGGATCTCGAATACCGCGTTCTTAGCATCTTCAGGGTCTTTAGGAATCAACATCAAACGGATATTACTTTCCATTTCTTCCTGTTGTTTTAACAAAAGATCAAGCTCTTCTTTTGCCATCTCACGCATTTCAGCATCTTTCTCAGTAGCTAAAATTTCTTTGTTGGCATCAATATTACTCATCACATTTTTGTAGATTTTATATTCGTCTACAATCTTGCCCAAGTCTTTATATTCTTTATTTAAAGCCGCAAAACGTTTCATATCCTGAATTACATCCGGATTGCTCAACGATTCTTCCACATCTTCCCAACGCAGCTTTATAGCTTCTAATTTATCTAACATATTTATTCTTGTTGAAATTTCCTGACGGTTGGTATAGGCCCAAAAATTCAGGAAATGCAAAAATAAGGAAAAAAGCTGAATTAGTTTGTTTAGGATTAGAGGTTAATTGGTTAACGGTTTGAACTGGTTAACTGTTTGGGCTTAATGTCTAAATCAAAATGTTGCCAGTAATCCGAAAATGCAAAAAAGTTGATGTTAAGGTTTTGAAAACGAACGGTCCTGTACACGTGGCAGTCGATAGTCCCGCTATCACTTCAAGTCCTCGCTACGCTGTGGGCTTTCCGTTTTACCGGGTTTAGGAACAAAGAACGGTGCATTTCAGGCATAATGCAGCCTCAAATAGAAGCAGAAACTGATGTATCTAAACGGGATTGTAGTGACAGCTCCCGATTTTTCATCGGGACTATAACGAAAAGCCAGACCAACATTAAAAAAAGCTACAGACACTGCTTTCCAAACGAGAAAGTTCTTCATCGACCGTGCAAGTATGAAAGGAATTTACCGTATTATCAAAAAGGGTTTTGGAAATAAACAGTTCTGTGCCCATGGCAGCCGATAGTCCCGCTATCACTTCAAGTCCTCGCTACGCTGCGGGCTTTCCGTTTTATCGGGTTTAGGGACAAAGACCAGTGCATTTTAGGCATCATGCAGCCTCAAATAGAAGCAGAAACTGATGTATCTAAACGGGATTGAAGTGACAGCTCCCGATTTTTCGGGACTATAACGAAAAGCCCGACGAACATTAAAAAAAGCTACAGACACTGCTTTCCAAAAAATGAACTTAAAAATTAAGCATCTGGCTTGTAATACTCCAATTTTAAATCCACACCATCAAAAACCCCATAAGAATTATAGTTGAGCCATTCGCCAATATTAACATAGCGGCTCCCATTACCCAAAGCGATATCGAGCGGCAGGTGCCTATGTCCGAAAATAAAATAATCGAAATGCTCCTTATGCAATTGCTCTTTGGCATAAATGGCCAGCCATTCTTTATCCTCGCCTAAAAAAACTTCTTTTTCGGTTTGCGCAGCCCTACTACCCTGGCTCCATCCGTTTGCAATCCAGATCCCCAGATTTGGATGTAAACGGGCAAACAACCATTGGCAAAACTTGCTTCTAAAAATCTTTCTTAAAAATTTATATTTGTTATCCCCTGGCCCTAAACCATCGCCATGGTGCAGGTAAAATTTCTTACCGTTACGCTCCATGATCATTTCATCGCTGATGATTTCCATGCCAATTTCCTGCGTAAAATAATCGCGCACCCACATGTCATGGTTACCTTTAAAAAAATAGATTTTTATCCCGGCATCGGCCATGGCCGCCAACTTACCCTGTAAACGGATAAATCCCTTCGGAATTACTTTAGCATACTCGAACCAGAAATCGAAAATATCGCCCATTAAAAACAGCTCGCTGCAATTCGGTTCAATAAAATTCAACCAGCTTACAATACGCGCTTCACGGGCACGGCTTTCGGCATAATTTGGCGTGCCTAAATGAAAATCGGAAGCGAAGTAAATATTCTTAACCATGTACAAATTCAAAGGTAAGGCAAAAAGCTGAAAGACTATAATCTGTGTAATCATCCCTTAAGGAAAAAGCTTAAAGACTAAGGCAGAAAGACCAAACATAAAGACTAAAGCTTAAAGACCAGAGACTAAAACAAAAAGCTTAAAGACTAAGGCAGAAAGACCAAACATAAAGACTAAAGCTTAAAGACCAGAGACTAAAACAAAAAGCTTAAAGAMTAAAGCAGAAASACCAAAGACTAACATAACGAGCCAAACTCCGTGTAAATCCGTGTTTCCGTGGCAAAAAACCTTAATGTCCTTAATTTCTCAATGGTGAAAACCCCGAAAACAAAAAGCTTAAAGACTATAATCTGTGCAATCTCAAAATCTGTGTAATCACCCCGAAAGGAAAAAAGCAGAAAGACCAAAGACTAAAGCAAGAACACTAAAACTAAAATCACCTTAACAAATCGGTGTAATCTCTAAATCTGTGTAATCATCCCGAAGGTAAAAGACTAAAGCTTAAAGACTAAAGCAAGAGCACTAAAACTAAAATCGCCTTAACAAATCGGTGTAATCCCTAAATCTGTGTAATCAACCCAAAGGAAAAAAAGACATATATTAGTAAACAAATCTTATTAAAGATGAAAAAACAAATTCTATTAAGCTTATTTGCATTAAGTCTGTTTGCCTGTAACCAGGGCAAAAAACCTGCAGAAAAAATAACATTGATGAAATACCCTGAAACAAAAAAAGACAGCACAAAAGATAATTATTTCGGAACAACCATTGCAGATCCTTACAGATGGCTAGAGAATGATACCTCGGCTGAAACAAAAGCCTGGGTTGTAGCCGAAAATAAGGTTACTCAAAACTATCTCGAGCAGATCCCCTACCGTACTGACATTAAAAAGCGCTTAACAGCATTATGGAACTACCCTAAAGAAAGTGAGCCATTTAAGGTTGGCGAATATTATTTCTTCGCCAAAAATGACGGGCTTCAAAACCAAAGCATCTGGTTTATTAAAAAAGGGTTAGATGGCAAGGAAGAAGTTTTTCTCGATCCAAATAAACTTACAAAAGACGGAACGGCAGCCATTTCGATTTTGGGCTTCTCTCACGACAAAAAACACCTGGCCTATTCGGTTGCACAAGCAGGATCAGACTGGAGTAATATTTATGTAATGGAAATAGCCAGCAAAACTAAATTAGCTGATGAACTGAAATGGACGAAGTTCTCTGGCGCAGCATGGAAAGGCGATGGTTTTTATTACAGTAAATTTGATGAACCTATTAAAGGAACTGATCTTTCTGCCGCCAATAAACACCAAAAAGTATATTTCCATAAATTGGGCGATCAGCAGCAAAAAGATCAATTAATTTTTGAAGATAAAACCAATCCAAATCTATATTTCGGTGCCAATGTTACCGAAGACGAACGCTTTCTGGTGGTTTACGCCAGCGCAGGCACTTCGGGCAATGCATTATACTGTCAAGACCTGAAAGCACCAAACAGTAAAATTGCCTTATTGGTTAAGGGTTTTGAAAACAATCACAGCGTTATTGATAATATTGGCGATAAGCTATTGGTAAATACCGATCTGGGTGCTGAAAACAAACAGGTGGTTTTGGTCGATCCAAAAAATGCAGATCCTAAAAATTGGCAGAAAATTATCCCCGAATCTAAACTGGCACTAGAAGGTATTGGAACTGGAGGAGGATTTCTATGGGCATCCTATCTAAAAGATGCAAGCACCAATATTATACAGTTTGATTTAAGCGGAAAGAAAATTGGCGACGTAAAACTGCCAGCCATTGGAACCGTTGGAAGCTTTGGCGGCTACAAAGAAGATAAAGAATTCTTTTACACCTTTTCTAATTTCACTACTCCCGGTACTATTTACCGTTACGACATCAACAAGAGCGAATCTATATTATATAAAAAATCCGGACTCCAATTTAATACCGATAACTACGAAACCAAACAGGTGTTTTATCCATCGAAAGATGGCACCAAGGTACCTATGTTTATCGTGTCAAAGAAAGGGACCAAGCTCGACGGTAACAATCCGGTTTATTTATATGCCTATGGTGGTTTTCAGGTTAGTTTAACACCTGGATTCAGTCTATCTCGGATGCTATTTTTAGAGCGTGGCGGCATTTACGTACAGCCTAGTTTACGTGGCGGAAGCGAGTATGGCGAAGCCTGGCACAAAGCCGGTATGCTATCGAAAAAACAGAACGTTTTTGACGATTTTATCGCTGCAGCCGAATACCTGATTAAAGAGAAGTACACCAATCCATCTAAAATTGCTATATCTGGTGGCTCGAACGGGGGCCTCTTGGTAGGTGCCTGTATGACCCAAAGACCTGATCTGTTTAAAGTAGCTTTACCTGCTGTTGGTGTTTTAGACATGCTTCGCTACCATAAATTTACTGTGGGCTGGGGCTGGGCAGTTGAATACGGAAGCAGCGATAAAAAGGAAGATTTCGATTACCTGATTAAATATTCGCCGCTCCATAATCTAAAAAGCGGTGTTAATTATCCGGCAACATTAATAACAACAGCAGATCACGATGACCGCGTAGTACCTGCACATTCATTTAAATTTGCAGCAACCCTACAGGATAAATATAAAGGTGAAAACCCGGTTTTAATCAGAATTGAAACCAAAGCAGGCCATGGTGCAGGTAAACCAACAACGAAAGTGATTGAAGAAGCGGCTGATGTATGGAGCTTTGTGTTTCAGAATTTAGGAGTGAGTTGGTAGCGCATTTTTTGTCATTCTGAGCTCCATAGAAGGTCGTCATCTCGACTGGAGCGTAGCGAAATGGAGAGATCTATAATAGATTTCTCGACGACGTTGCACTCCGCTCGAAATGACGATATCTTGTAGTAATCATCACGAAAAATTATGCTTCTAATATAACACCATCCCATTTCCCACTAAATCCATAGACCAATTATAATTTGCTTTAAACTGCTAAAAACCCTTAACTTTTGTTTTAACCTAACGCAAAGCATATAAAATATTGAATACAACAGGATTACAAAATTATCTAGAATATTTCTAAATAGCAGAATTGATAATACTTTATTTTGTAACTTTGCGTCAAATTTTTTTTAATGATCACTACTGATATAGCCGTAATAGGCGCTGGTCCGGTTGGCTTATTCGCCATTTTTGAAGCCGGTTTATTAAAAATGCGTTGCCATTTAATTGACTACCTGCCTCAGGTTGGTGGTCAGCTGTCTGAAATTTACCCTAAAAAACCGATATACGATATCCCAGGTTATCCTTCTGTGTTGGCCCAGGAACTTATCGATAACTTAATGGAGCAGGCAAAACCTTTCCATCCAACGTTTACTTTAGGCGAGCGTATTGAAGGTTTAGAGAAGCGTGGCGAAGCAGATTTCGTTTTAACGACCAATATGGGTACTGTTATCGAAGCTAAAGTTGTGGTAATTGCAGGTGGTTTAGGTTGCTTTGAGCCGCGTAAACCTGCTGTAGAAAATTTAGAGAACTTTGAGAATGGTAAAGGTGTAAACTATATGATCCTCGACCCGGAGAAGTATCGCGATCAGAAAATGGTGATTGCCGGTGGCGGTGACTCTGCTTTAGACTGGACCATTTACTTAGCAGAAGTTTGTTCTGAATTAACTTTGGTGCACAGAAGTGAGAGTTTCCGTGGTGCTCCAGATTCGGTTGCTAAAGTAATGGCATTGGCAGAAAGCGGTAAAATCAATTTGATTTTAAATAGCAATCTTCAGGCGGTACAGGGAACCGACAAATTAGAACAAGTTGAAATTGTGCAGAACCGTACCATGGAAAAAACGGTGGTAGAAGCCGATCACTTAATTCCTTTGTTTGGTTTGAGCCCTAAATTAGGTCCGATCGAAGACTGGAACTTAAATATCAASAAAAGTGCAATCGAGGTTAATGTTGATGATTATTCGACAAACATCCCTGGAATTTATGCTATTGGCGATATCAACACTTACACCAATAAACTAAAATTGATTCTTTGTGGTTTCCACGAGGCTGCATTAATGAGCCATAGTGCTTATTCATACATGAACCCAGGTGTGAAATATACCATGAAATATACAACTGTAAACGGAGTTTCAGAATTTTAAGCTTTCTACTATATTTGTGAATCAATATAAGTAAGCTAAAAAATGGAAAACAATATTAATATATACATGCAAGAGCCGGATGGCTCGGTTACTGAACACGTTGCACCAACAGACATGGGTTTAAGCCTGATGGAGTTTTTAAAAGCATCAGAGTACGATATTCTAGCTACTTGTGGCGGAATGGCTTTATGTGCTACCTGCTGCGTTGATGTGTTAGAAGGCGAAGAAAAACTTAACGAAATGACAGACGATGAGTATGCCATGTTAGATACTTTGCCTGATCTGTTACCAAATTCGCGTTTAGCCTGCCAATTGCAGTTAAACAACAATATGGATGGATTAAAAGTAAAATTACACGGCGTAAGCTAGGTTAAAAACATATTAAAGAGAAAAGGCGATACCTAAGTGTCGCCTTTTTTTGTTTTCTATAGACCTGAATTTTAAACGGCCAACCGAAAATTACAAACTGATCTAGGCGTTACCCAATCCCTAACGCGGATCCATCGCCATTTGGAGCCCCCTTTGTTATTAAACCTGATAAAGCGAAAAGCCCGAAGCGCAGCGAGGACTTGCAGCGATAGCAGGGCTACGATCCGCCACGACAACAGAACCCAACATTTCCAAAAACGATGAAAAATAAGCCTGCGCTTCAGGATTAAAAATCCTTAATTTCTAAAGATGGGATTACAAATCCCGACTAACGGACTCTTGTATCAGAGACCTGGCAGGTTTTGAAAACCTGCCAGGTCTAAAAAGAGGTTATTGAATATTTATCTTCTGCTTTTCTACATTCCAGCCATATACCTCTACAGCTAAATTATTTTGTTTTCCTGTATATTCTACAATTACCGTTTTACTTTCGCCAGGCAAAATACTTACGTAGTTATCATCATAAAAAGCAGGAAGCACGCGTTCACCAGTATTGCCATTTATTAAAGCAACTCGGTTAAAAAATGCTACTGGATTGCCATTTGCATTGCTTAAAGTAACTGCTACCTTGCCGTTTTTCTGATCAACTGCTGCAACTTTTAATGGCGCTTGTTTGATGCTTTTTAAACCCGAATATTCCCCATCCTTCCCAGGAAGCCAATAAATATTCTCACTCAGTATATTTTGCTTCTGGTCTAAAATCCTTAAAGAAACAAATACACCTTCTTTTTTATCCAGCTTAGTTAAGAACTCGTTCATAGGAAAAAGTCTTCTCACCGAAGATGGGCCAACCGAATTGAAAGCCTGAGAGTAGAAATAATCCTTTCCGTCCATATCATAAGCTTTCGCCTGTATCATCAGGTTGTTTTTCGTGCTAAACCCATTGTTTACAATGGTAACCATGCTATCCAAAGGATTCATCATCACATGCAAAGGCTCACTTCCTTTCCTTAAGCCATATAAGCAGGCATTAGGATCAAGGTAATAATCGTACATCTGTCCACGCATGGCTGTCCAGGGGTTTTGGGTTTTCCAGATGATAGAACCGGTATACCAGTCCCACATTTTGTTCGAGAAACCCTCCATTAATGCCCTGTATTGATCGTAGTTGGCCAATTGTGCTTTCATGGCAAAATCTTCTGCACTTTTTGGCTTACCGTATGGATTAAGGTATTGCTCGTAAGAGATGTATTTATGATAATCCCATACCGAATCGGGCTTGGCTTTGTATTGAGGCGCAATCAGGTTTTCTTTTGGGATAAAACGGAGCAGGGAAACGTAGTCGCCTACCCCTACCGATCCTACTTCCGAGTTATAAGGAAATGTTCTGGTACCCCAGAAACTTTTAATATCCTGTATGCCGTATGGACCATCACCGTTCCCTCCAATGGAATTAAAAGACATTTCGTCGCTATTGGAGAAATCAAAAAGTTTTCTCGTTCCATCTAAGCGCGGCAGAATATCGTTCTTTAAAGGCTCCAAAATATCTTCCGGTGGTGTAATCTCATTTCCACCACACCAAAAAGCAAGTGAAGCATGGTTTCTGATCATTTTGATCTGATCTTCAATGGCTCTTAAGGTTAAATTATGATCATCTGGATAATTTCTGCGCGTCCATTGATCTTCCTTCTTCATTGGATCTACCCATCGGCCGTTACAATCGCCACTGAACCAGAAATCCTGAAAAACCAACAAACCATATTTATCACAGGCGTTGTAAAACTCAGGTCTTTCTAAAATTGCTCCTCCCCAAATCCTGATCAGGTTGAGGTTCATATCTTTATGGTAACGCACTTCAGCATCATAGCGGGCATCACTAAAACGGAGCATTGCATCAGAGATAATCCAGTTACCACCCTTAATAAAAATCTTTTGTCCGTTTACAAAAGCGCCCATACTCTTGGTGTGCTCGTTCCAGATATTATCTATTTGGCGAACCCCCACTTTAAGCTGTTCTTGATCCAAAACCTGATTGGCTGCTATAAATTCGATCTTCACATCATACAGGTTCTGCGGCCCGTATCCGCTTGGCCACCATAACTTAGGGTTGTCGAGCTGTAAATCAGGAAGTTTAACCGTAGTAGTCTTATTGGCTGCAATAGTAGTTGGCTGTTTAACCAATTTTCCGGCAATTTGATATTGCAAAGTACCCGAAATAGTCTGACCTGTAGGGTTTTCTACTTCAACTGAAACTTTAACGGTAGCCGGATTTTGTTTCCCTTCTGGTACGCGCTTGCCTGGGACCAAGGTAATTACCTGTGGATTCAGGATATTGATGCTTTTTGTTTTCTCGATGGTCACTTTATCCCAAATACCCGTATTACGATCACGAGTAGGCTGAATCCAATCCCAGCCGGCGGTGTATTGTGTGGTTAAACCTTTGGCAATAGTGCCATCACCACCCTGGCCACCGTTCGGGTTACCTTCCTGGTACAGTTGCGGGCATCCAACTGTTAATCGAAAAGCCTGTTTTCGAAATTTCTGAACCAGTAGATTTAGCATCTTTGATATTGGTACATACCCAACCCGAATTTAGTTCATAGCGCTGTTGTGCATTTACGGTCAAAACCGAACAGAGTAAGAGAAGTAGGAATATTTTCTTCATTATTATTAAATTATTGAATGAGTGATTTATTGAATGAGAGAATGTTTTATTTACTGAATGAGAATTTTCACTATTGGTATAGTAAGCATTCAATCATTTTCAATTTAATCATTACTTAGTTGAAACTGGTCTGTCTTCTTGTTTTACCCCCCAGGTTGCTGATGGTTTATTGCCCATATAAATTTGCATATTTCCGCCAGTTATCATGGTTTTATGCAGGATATATGATTTGGTATAAGCTTTGCCATTCAGCACAATTTTCTGAATGTACTTATTCTCCGCACTATTACCCACAACCTTTATATTGAATTTCTTATTCCCAGGCAGCGAAATTATCGCATCATTAACTAATGGCGTTCCGAAAACGTAAGCCCCGTTTGCCGGATTTACAGGATAGAAACCCATTGCCGAGAAAACATACCAGGCACTCATTTGACCTACATCTTCGTTACCACACAAACCATCCGGTTTTGAAGAATAAAAATCTTTGTCGATTTTACGGATCAGATCGGCAGTTTTCCATGGCTGGCCTGCGTAAGTATATAAATAAGGAATGTGGTGATTGGGTTCATTTCCCTGCGCATAATTACCGATCAACCCACTAATATCCGGCGAACCGTTGGTTCCCAAATCTAAGGGTAAGGTAAATAGCGAGTCGAGTTTATTGATAAAAGCTTTATCCCCTCCAAAAAGATCAATCAATCCTTCTACATCTTGCGGCACTAGCCAGGTGTATTGCCAGGCATTACCTTCTACATAGTCATCTTCACGGTGTTTGGATGAAAAGGGATCGAACGGGCTTCTCCAGTTTCCGCTGGCAAGTTTACCCCGCATAAACTGAACACTCGGATCGAAATATAAACTATACAGTTTCGACCTTTTGCTAAAATAAGTGTAATCTGCTGTTTTATTCAGTGCCTTAGCCATTTGTGCAATGCAATAATCGTCAATAGCATACTCCAAAGCCTTACCCACTGATTCGTTTACTTTATCAGCAGGAATGTATTTAAGCTCCTGAATGTATTCGATGCCATCTGTTTTCTGCATAGCCGATTGTTTTATCGCTTCGTATGCCAGATTTACATCAAAACCCCGGTATCCTTTTAAATAAGCATCAACAATAACCGGAACGGCATGGTAGCCCACCATGGTATTGGTTTCGCTACCCATTAAATGCCAAACGGGTAGTTTACCCTGTTGTTTRTAGATGGCCAACATGGTATTTACCACATCGCTTACCTTATCCTGGTGCAGGATGGTGTACAATGGATTAGCCGCACGGTAAGTATCCCACAATGAAAAGGTAGTGAGGTTATTAAAATTTGCCTTTTTGTATACCTTTTTATCTGTACCGAGGTAATCTTTGTTTACATCGTTAAAAAGTGACGGGGCCACCATGGTATGGTACAAAGCAGTATAAAATACCTTTTTGGTCGTATTTGAAGCCTCAATTTTCACCTTGGCCAGTTCTTTCTCCCATTTCGCATCACTGTTTTTAACTGTGGTGGTAAAATCCCAGCCTGGCAACTCTGTTTTTAGGTTTAAAATGGCATTTTCAATGCTTACCGGAGATAAGGCAACTTTAATCTGTAGCTTATCATGATTAATGGCATTAAAGTTTACCGCTGCTTTTAATTTTTTGCCGGATAATGCCATGCCGCTTTTAACCGCTGTGCTATCATATAACGCAATACTTTTAATCGGTTGTGAAAGTTTAATTACAAAATACAAACGCTGATCGTTGGCCCAACCTTTCGAATTACGATGCCCTATAATAGTGGTAGCATCGAGCTGTTTAAATGATGCAGATACAGGTGCGTCCCAGCCTATACCTTCTATCAAATCAATAATGATATGTGGGTTTTCGGCACCTTTTTTAAAAGTATATTGGTGAAAACCTACTCTTTCAGTTGCTGTTAGTTCGGCTTTAATCTGGTATTTATCAAGCAATACACTATAATAACCAGCTTTGGCTATTTCATTTTGATGCGAAAATTTAGACAGGTAGCCGTTCTGATCTTCGGCTGTTTTACCTTTCTCGAGCAATAATTTACCAGTTGCAGGCATGATCGAAATATCGCCCAGATCGCCGATTCCGGTACCGCTTAAATGCGTATGTGCAAAACCGGTAATGGTATTACTAACATAATTATACCCACTGCACCAATCCCAGCCTTCAAAAATGTTGTTCGGCCCCAGCTGAACTGCACCAAAAGGAACATTTGCACCTACAAAAACGTGACCGTGTTTTGCCGATCCGATTAATGGATCTACATACCGGGTAAGTTTGGTGTTCTGCTGCGCAGCTGCATTAAGGGAGAATAGAGAGGCCGTTAGAAATAGAATAGACGAGGTTTTCTTGAACTGCATGTGTGCTTATAATTTCTTACATTAGAATTTAAAGCCTAAAAGTAAAACGTTTTACGTTTATTTTCTCATAAAGGGGAAAGAATTACATCAAAAGCATTGAATTTTGGCAATTATTGGGAGATAACAGGCTTTTGAACGCGAGAGATCGTCATCCGATAGCAATCGGATGACGATCTCTTTTATTGAAATTCGACAGATCCTTCACTGCGTTCAGGATGACAGCAATATATAAACGTCCTCTTAGCCAATCTCCAAAACAATTACCTGATCGGGTTCTGCACTATTTAAAGTTGTAGTAATGGTTAATTTTGATTTTTTAAAGGTATAGTTTACCGCGCTTTTGTCTTTTAACAAATATGCTTTTTTAATTTTCTTTAGCGGAACGTTTTCTAAGTTAAGCGTTGCCGTTTTTCCGTCAACAAGGTGGATATAAACTTTGTTGTCGCTTTGCGTAATGC
>NZ_JBFTRT010000107.1:0-10793 GCF_056399685.1 Pedobacter sp. 01N416 | reverse complement strand
GAATTATCCAACGGAACTCCATCAACAACATATAAAGGCTGGTTACTTCCCGTTATGGAAGAATAACCTCTTAAAATAACCTTAGTTGATCCACCTGGCGCACCAGATGTGTTGGAAATATTTACCCCTGCAACTTTACCCTGCAAACCGCCAAATAAACTTGCTGGTGCAGATGCATTCACCTCTGCCGATTTTAAGGTACTTTGAGAATAACCCAAAGTTTTTGTGGCCTTGTTAACGCCCAAAGCAGTTACTACAACCTCGCCTAATGCTTTAGAATCAGTAGTTAGAACAGCATTAATTACGTTTGAGCTTCCGATCGGCTTGGTTTGAGATGTAAATCCAATAGAAGAGAATTCTATTGTTTTAGCATCTGATGAAACTCTAATGGAGAATTTCCCATTCGAATCGGTAGAGGTGCCACCAGCAGCCCCCTGAATTTTTACGCTTACTCCAGGAATTGGTAGTTTGTCTTCTAAAGACGTAACTGTTCCTGTGATTGTTCGATCCTGTGCCATTACGTTTACCGTAAAAAACATGAGGATGAACAAACTCTGTAGAAGTTTTTTCATAGTAGAAATAGGTTAGTTAATGTATTAAAATTTATGCTAAATTAGAGTTAGTTAACTCCTGAAGCAAATTTATTTTAACTATTTTTAACTAATGGCATCTTAAATGCCCCCTGAGGCCCATTTCACAGGCGTAACTTTTTTATGCTAATTAAACTTTTAACTAAAAATCTAGTAATCAGCGCCTGTTTTCAAGTACGGTTGTTAATATCCACAAAAAATTATATTCTCAAATAGGGTTTTTCCACCCTCCCAGAAGTTTCTAAACAGCGGGTCGTTAGCCAAATAAACTACTTTGCCCCGCCCAAAATCTTGTACGCCGATTAAAAGCCCGGTTTTAAGCTCTTCCCTTGCTTTTTTACCCACTACACCGGCCATTAAACTTTTTTCGTTAATTAAACCCACATTCCACCCCTTAACAAAGGGCTCATAAATTTTACGGTCTGTTTTTAAACTGTAGTAGGTTTTACCCAGGCCATAAGAAAAAGGGTGACTAGCATCGAGATTGATCCGGTAAATTGCACCGGGTATGGTCGTTTCGAAATCATCTCTGTCCTTATCCCTGAAAAGGAGTTTGTTTGCCTCTGGCTTTTCATCTTTTTTTACAACCGCTTCCTTCTTTTTAATATCAAATCCTTTTTTCTCGAATACACTTTCTATAGCATCTTCCATCAAAATCAATTTTCCTCCTTTATTTATCCATGCGGTTAAACCATCACCAATAAAAGCGCTATAACCTCCATCCGGCAAGATTAAGGTGTTTACCTTATTAATATCCAGGTTATTCAGGTCCTTGACATTAATAATACTTGGTGAAAGATTTAGATCATGCTCAAGAAAAAACCAAACTTCGCCAAACGCAAGAGAAGAAACCTCCATGCCAGATACAATGGCAATTTTAGGCTGTTTTAACAATGGATAAACATTAGAGCCAAAATCCTTCCCCTTCTCTACAAAACCACTGCTAACTGCCTGAATTGGCCTGTTTAAGATTTTGGCGATCGATGTAACCTTATCTTTCATCCCTTTGATCAGTCTTTCGTTTTCTGCCCTCAACACAATTAAGGTTCCGGCAGGATAGTCCTTACCGTTTACCACAAATGGCTGATCGGCCTGTCTAACTTTTATATTTTCTTTTTGCAGCGCAGTTAAAACCTGAACATCTTCGCCTGTTCCCCAGCTAAATAACCAGGCCAGGGGCTTCTCAAGTTCATTACTGATTACCTTTGCCTCTTCAATTGCTGAATATTTCCCTTTAATACTTTCTTTACTGGCATAACCTTTTAATCCGTATACATAAGGTAGGGCCCATGCAGTAATATCATAAGTATTAGAGTCGGTTACAAGAGTTTGGGGCTCTAATAAAACGTTCGCCAAAACGGCCCTTGGCTGCTGAATATTAACAATTAAATCGTTACGGGCGATGCTAAAACTTTCCTCCTTTTGGGTATCGTAATCATAACCTCTTCCCATTTTATCACCACCAAAAGCAAATTCGATTTTGTTTTTGGTTAGCAGTTCAGCCAGTTTTTTTAAGCGTGACAAATTAGTCGCTTTTATGATATAACTTTTATAAACACCAGGGCTATTGGCTAATTCCTGCTGGAAATATTTTTTATACTCCGCTAATAACTTCTGATGATTTAAGGAAGTTACTTCAAGGGTAGACATTCCTGTTGTAAAGTGATGTGCGATGCGGTCTTTTAAGGTTAACGTATCGCCATCGTTAGTCACCACAGATAATCCGGCCCTGATTCCACCCTGCTCATAGGTCATGCCTATTGATCCATTGTATAAGGGATAAGTATCGCCATAAGATGGATATAGTAAATCAAAACGCTCTTTGGTGAAGTACTGCCAACCTTCCGCATCAAAATACCTGGCGTTGTTTTTACCTACCACTACCTGGAAACTTTTTTGCCAGGGCGTAATGTCCTGGTGAACCGGTTCTGCTGCCGGTGCAAAATAATAAGGTTCATTATAACTTTGCTCGTGAAAATCGACATGTACCTGTGGCATCCATTGGTTATACAGCGCTAACCTTTGCACGCTTTCAACCTGGGTTTGCCAGGCCCAATCGCGGTTTAGATCAAAATAATAATGGTTTGGTCTGCCGCCTGGCCATGGCTCTATGTGTTCTCTTGATAACGGATCAGCATTGGGTGTTTTACCCACCACACTATTAAAATAATTCACATAACGGTCTCTTCCATCGGGGTTTAAACAAGGGTCAATCACCACAACTGTATTTTTTAACCATTCTGTTGCAGGTTTATTAACACCCGAAACTAAGGTATAAAGCATCTTCATTGAAGTTTCGGTTGAGTTTGCCTCATTACCATGCACATTATAACTTAACCAAAGTATGGCAGGCTGATTTGTTAAATCCACACTATTATTGGTACCAGTTGCCAAAGCTAAATTGTTATTCCTAATCTGTTCGAGTTTGGTTATGTTTTCTAGTGAAGAAACAACTGCCACCATTAAAGGTCTGCCTTCATTGGTTTTACCGTATTCTATCAGTTTCATGTTTTTAGCAGAAGCCGCAGCGGTTTGTCTAAAATAATCGGTCACTTTATGGTGCGGGGTAAAGTGCGAACCCAGCTCGTATCCTAAAAAGTCGTCGGGAGATTTTACCTGAGCATGTACAAATAAAATAGAAGTAAGGGAGATTAGGCAGAACGTCAACAGTCTCTTCATGTTAAAATAATTTTACCTAATGTACTAATTTTGTTTTTTGTTAATGCGAAAGCTTAATTTTACATCATATTTTTTACCATAGGCATGATTACAACCGAAAGATTATACGATTACTACCAAGAAAACCCTGTTATTTCTACCGATACAAGAAACATTAGCCCTGGTTGTATCTTTTTTGCGCTTAAGGGAGATCTTTTTAATGCCAACGAATTTGCTGCTCAAGCTATTGAAAAAGGCGCAGCTTATGCAGTTGTAGATGAAGAAAAGTATGCCAAAAACAGTCAATGCCTATTGGTTGAAAATGTATTAAGCACTTTGCAGGATCTGGCACGTTATCACCGCAAACAATTAAATATCCCGGTAATCGGTTTAACGGGCAGTAATGGCAAAACAACCAGCAAAGAATTGGTAAATGCTGTTTTAGCAGAACGATACAAAACCTTTGCCACATTCGGCAATTTAAACAATCACATTGGTGTTCCGCTATCTATCTTGTCCATCACCGGTGAGGTGCAGATCGCGGTAATCGAAATGGGAGCAAACCATCAGAAGGAAATAGAGCTACTTTGTACCATTGCTCAGCCCACACATGGCATTATTACCAATGTTGGCATGGCACATTTAGATGGATTCGGCGGATTTGAAGGGGTAAAAAAGGGCAAAGCAGAACTTTATGCCTATTTAAAAGAAACMCATGGTTATACTTTTATCAATAGAGACAATCCATACTTGCTTGAAATGAGCACTGCCGCAGGTTTAAACAAACTGATTTATTATGGAACAGAAAACGGCAATACCATTAAAGGTAAATTAAAAAGCAGCGACCCTTTTATTGAGGTAGATTGGACCAACCATGAGGTTTCTTCTTCTGTTAAAACCAATTTAACAGGTAGTTATAATTTCGAAAACATTCTTGCTGCAATCTGTATTGGCGATTTCTTTGATATGACTCCGGATGAAATCAATTCCGGTTTATCTAATTATCAGCCAAAAAATAACCGTTCTCAGTTAACCAAAACAGAAAAGAATACGGTAATCTGCGATTTTTATAATGCAAACCCAAGCAGCATGACCGCTGCACTGAAAAATATTGTAGTATTATCGGCCGATAAAAAGACTGCTATTTTGGGTGGTATGTTTGAGCTTGGACCAGAATCTTATGGCCAGCATGAACTCATTGCGAAACAGGCTAATGAAAGCGGCTTAGATCAGCTAATTTTTATCGGGAAGGATTTCTATTCATTTAAAGACAAGTTTAAGGGCACATTTTTCGAAAGTCCGGCCGAAGCAGCCGCATATTTACAGGAAAACCCGGTTCAGGATCATTTGGTATTGTTAAAAGGATCAAGAGGAATGAAACTGGAGAGTTTGTTACAATATCTGTAGTTTCAAATCCACGAAGAGCAGTATCGGTAACTTAAACATTCTGCTGTCAGTTTGAGCTTGTCGAAGACCTCTTAATTTTCGAAATAAATAAAACATTTGTCCTTCGACAGGCTCAGGATGACAACGTTTTATTATTTCTCCCTAAGGGAATGGCATTACCTTAGAGGCGTAAAACCAAAAAAGTGCCCCGATTTAAAATCTGGACGCTTTTCTTTTTTAAATTTCTTTAAAATGTACAGGCAATTTTGCCATACACATACCTACCGCTAAAACCAAACTGGCTAACAGCTCTTGAGTACAAAAACCTACCATTCGAGGTATTGTCTAATCCCCCTGAATAATTGCCCGCAGCGTTTCCGCTCAAATTATTTTCATTATTACGCGGATCGATATATAATTTATCAGGGTAAACATCAAAAATATTATTGGCCCCAACGGTAACCGACCAGGTTTTATTTGCGGCATAACTTACCGAGAAATCTGTTATCCATTTAGGCGCAAAAGTCTGATCCAATTGCGTAGGTAAGCCGTTGGCAGCAACATTGGGATCGATAGCATTTAAATAGGTAACCTCGCCAAAACGAACTGTTCTTGCCACAAACGATAGTTTATTTACATTATAAGTTGCGGTGATATTCAGTTTGTTTTTAGGCACAGAACTTTCGAAACGGGAGCGTTCTAAACGATCGAAAAGTTTAGCCTTTAATGTAGGATCACTTTCAATTTTATCAGAACCCTGAATACTTCTCACCACGGTTTTGTTAACGTTACCAGCAACACTTAAAATTAAGCTGCTTTTTGCGCCCAAATTGAACTTATTGGTTAAAACAACATCGATACCTGCGGTATTGGTGGTAATGGCGTTGGTAAAAAACTGTACACTGTTAATTTGTGCCGCTGGATCTACCGTATTTAAAATCTGATTCACCACGCCGGTTGGCACTAAAACACCACCAGCACGTTCGCGGGCATACTGGCTGGAGAAAACAATCCGGTCGCTGATATCGATATTATAAGCATCTATGGTAAAAGTAAAAGTTTTGGCAATTCTGCCTGCTAAGCCTAAACTTCCCGATTTAGAAATTTCAGGTTTTAATGCGCCTACACCAAATTGGGCCACAATAGGATTTGCATTATTTACAGTTAAAACCTGCGTTGCATTGGTGCCTACAAACTGTGTACTCTCATTATTAAAATATTGTTGGTGTAAAGATGGTGCCCTAAATCCTGTGGAATAAGCTCCACGCAGCGAAATATCACCAAAAAGTTTAACCTTACCTGTAAATTTATACGAGAAGTTAGAACCAAAATCACTGTAATTTTCGTAACGGCCAGCAGCCCCTAAAGTTACCCGGGGCCCAAACTCGGCTTCAAGATCGGCATAAGCACCAACATTGTGCCTCGATTTATCCAATGCGTTGCTCGGTTTAAAGCCTGGGAATACCTGCGCACCTGATGCTGTAGGGGATGTTCCGATTAATCTTCCACCATTTGAATACGACAAAAGCTCACCTTCTTTGATCTGGTAATTATCTATCCTGAATTCAGCACCAAATGCCGTATTTAATGAAGTTAAAAATCCACCGTCAAAAGTGTGCTTTTTGCTTAAATCAAGATTACTGGTGTTTTGTCTGAACAACAATTCTCCTGCATAAAACGAAGTAGGACTAGTGCCTGTTGGTAATGAGGCATTTACCGTGTTGTCAATATTAAACTCAATGGTATTTTCTCCACTTGTATTACTTAGGTCGTAATCCCAAGCGCCTATTTTACCCCTCAATCCGGCTGAGAATGAATAATCATTAATCTTGGTATCGATGAAAGGCAAAAATCCATTAGGATAGATGGATAAATCAATCTGTGTTGTTTGTGTTGGCAGGCGATAAAACCCCGCGGCGCTACCTGTTTTATGGGTAAAGCCAGCTGCATAGTACAATTGAGTGGTTTTACCAAAATTAAACTGTCCGTTTAAAAAACCTCCTCCATTTTTCGAATCGGAGTTACCCACGCGCATGTTGTTTCTATCCAAGCCGTTTGCTCTTGCCCTTGCATCATCAGCAGCCTTTAAGCTTGCAAAACGGGCTTGAAAATCAGCTTCGGTTTCTGTTGAACCTTTAGTTGGGCTCGCAGAATATAATAACGGACGGGTGTCTAGGCCACCCCTGTTCGTATAGCCTCTTTGGAGGTATTGTGCTGCAAAATTGATGAAACCTTTATCATTTTTAAATGCCCATCCTTTGCTAAAATCAACCTGAAAGGTTCTGCCATCGCTAAAATCGCGCCCTAAAGCACTTGATGAAGACTGACCGAAAGAGGTAGAAAAACTATACGGTGTTACCTTTTTTAACACAATGTTGATTACTCCTGCAATGGCATCCGAACCGTACTGCGCCGCAGCACCATCACGTAGCACCTCAATGCGTTCTATTGCCGAAACCGGGATGGAGTTTAAATCGGTTCCGACAGAGCCACGCCCGAAAGTACCGTTAATGTTTACCAATGCTGTAGTATGCCTACGTTTTCCGTTTACCAGCACCAAAACCTGATCTGGTCCTAAACCGCGTAAAGATGCAGGATCAATGTGATCGGTTCCATCAGCAACGGTTTGCCGGTTAGAGCTAAAAGATGGCGCTACAAAGTTTAGAATCTGCGTTAAATCTGCCTGCGCAAATACTTTAACGTCTTTTGTAGAAATCAGATCAACAGGAACCACACTTTCGATGTTCGTTCTTGGCGTTGACCTTGATCCAACCACAACTACATCACTTAACAGTTCTTTCGCATCCTGCAATGCAAAATCCATCGTTTTTACGGCATTATCGATCTGAACAGCTACTTCGGCCGTTTGGTAGCCTGTAAAAGAAATCCTCACTTTATAAGCCCCGGGCGAAGGAAATTTTAAGGCATAGAGCCCATTTCCATCAGATGATGTTCCAATTTTTGAGCCAACTACCTGAACTGTAGCACCTGGAATAGCTAAGCCTGCAGAATCGGTTACCTTACCCTTTAAGCCTTGGGCAAATAATTGAGGAGAAATTAAAATGAGGAGAAGGGGTAGGATGTTTTTGAGTAAAATTCGTATCATAGTTCATAGGTTTATAAACAATAATAACAATTTTATTACAAATATGTAGTGAGAAAGCTAACTTTTCCAAATAAAATTCCGAAAAATACACTCAAATACAAATAAACAATGACAATGGGTTAAATAATCAATAAAATGCTAAGTCAAAACAAAACTTATTTTGCCTCTTCAACCAATAAACCAGCATCACTTACCTCTAAAAGTGGATTATCGCGCATATTCTGCTCGATTTCGATCTCAAACTTACCATTTCGGGGAAAATGATAGTTAGTTAACATCGGCAGGGTATAACTAAATACATTCCCAGAACCACTGCCCAACCATTCGCCATCATTTTTGGCGAGTTTGTATTGATAACGCCGCGTTATCATCTTTTTGCCATCTTTAAAATGGGCAAGGATAAAAATATTGGCATATTTATAATCGGCGGTATGTCTAAGCTTAAAATAAATGTTGTAGGCCTTAGTATTATCCTTAACCTCAAACAGTGTCGAAATATGGTTACGGTAGGTCCACCTGCGGTTGGCAATTTCTACATTACTATCAATTACGCTGCGTGTACAGCTAACAAATAGCGAAGTAATGAATAAAAAGCCAAGCAAAATTATTTGCTTTTTATTCAGCAGCAGGTTTATTTTCTGAGCCATTATTATTGTTTCGGCGGTTATTGTTTTTCCTACGGTTATTTCTGTTTTTATTTTTGCTCTGCTCTGGCTTAACACCCTCGGCCGCCACATTTCCTTCAGCTTTTACTACAGGCTTTTGCGCTTGTGGCTGCTGTTGTTTCGGCTTATTGTTTTGAGGTTTTGGCCCGTTTACATGCTGTGGTTTAGGTACTGCCTGTTGTGGCTTTGGTCCATTAGGCTGTTGTTTGCCGCCTTGTTGAGCTTTCTGCGCGCCCTGTTGAGGTTGCTGAGTTCTATTATTAGGGCCTGCATTTTTCTCTCCGATAGGAATTCTTTCTCTTTTATTTTGGTTGTTGTTGCGGCTGTTTTTCTGATTATTGTTTTTGTTCTGGTTGTTTTTACCCCTCGAGCGTTCATCTAAACGGGTTAAACTATCCTGACCAACTACATTTTCATAATCGAAAGGTTTTTCTACTACAACCGGCGCAGCAATCTGAACGGCCTCTTCTTTTAAGTTAGGCGCTTTTTTGCCCGCCTTGTTCATTGCCATGATCTCTTTTACGCGCGCAGCTTTAACAGGAATCCAGTTTTCATCACCCTGGTAACTGAACCACATGATTTTTTTGAAAATGTCGGTTTTTTGGTGACGGGCGTAACCAGCCTCAGTATCAAGGTTTTCAATTCTATCGGGAATATCTTTTAAAGCATCCAAATAGGTATCTAGCTCATAATTTAAACAGCATTTTAATTTACCGCATTGCCCTGCAAGCTTTAAAGTATTTAGTGATAAATTTTGATAACGCGCCGCAGCAGTAGATACGGTTTTGAAATTGGTTAACCAGGTTGAGCAACATAATTCTCTACCGCAGGAGCCAATTCCGCCTAAACGGCCAGCTTCCTGACGCATCCCAATCTGGCGCATTTCAATCCTGATACGGAAACTCTCTGCCATTTTTTTAATGAGCTCACGGAAATCCACACGTCCATCTGCTGTATAAAAGAAAGTGGCTTTGGTTTTGTCGGCCTGATAATCTACATCACTGATTTTCATCTGTAAACGAAGATCCAAGGCTAGTTTACGGGCTTTGTGCATAGTTTCCCACTCCATCCCTTTAGCGGCATTCCATTTTTCTACATCAGCTTCTGTAGCCTTACGGTAGATTTTTTTGGTTACCTGATCGAGCGCCGTTTTACGGCGTTTCATCTGGATCCTTACCAGTTCGCCCGTAAGCGAAACGTGCCCCACATCAAAACCACCAGTTGGTCCTTCAACGGCAACAAGTTCTCCAATTTCGAGATAAATGTTATCATTATTAAGGAAAAACTCTTTGCGTGAGCCTTTAAATTTGATTTCTGTAACCTGAAAAGGTTTATAATTAGAAGGCATATCCAAATTAGATAGCCAATCGTGAACTTCCATTGTTTGGCAACCACCGGTGCCGCATGAGCCATTACTTTTGCATCCATTAGGGGTGCAACCACCACCTGTTGAACAACTTCCACATCCCATATTAATTATATATATATTGAGTCCCCGCGGGGAGCGTTTTAAACTTGATAATTTTTACCAATTGTAAAGATACATCTAAAAACAGAATTTTCGGGTTTGCGTTTCTTTCAATGTGGTAATGTGCCTTTTCCAGTTCGCCTATTATAGCCTCTGCCATAGGCAAGGTGAGTACGTGTGTACTGAGTTTTTTAGCCGTTTCGAAGGTTAGGGGGGGTAATTTCACCAATTCTTCAGCACCACTTAAAATTAAACAGCATTCGCGTAAATAATTTACGCCATATTTTAAAAAATTCTTCTGGTTTTCTCTTCCCCACTTCGCTGCCTCGTCGGTAAATTCGATCAGATCGGGAACTTTGTTGCCAAAACCCATCCTCAACCAAGCAGTAAATGTACCCGAACTATCACTTTGCGTATCGGCAGCCAGTGCTTTTGCCTCAAWTAAATTTCCATCGGCCAAAAATGAGTAATCAATAGCCTGGTGCTCGCTTAATCCCCTCGCATTCAATAAATATCCGGTTACCTCTTCTGACGAAAGTTTTGGGATTTTCACAATTTGCGTTCTGGATAAAATGGTGGTTAAAATCTGATCCTGGCTTTGTGCAATTAAAATAAATAAAGTATTTGCGGGTGGCTCTTCAATTAATTTAAGCAGCGCATTTCCGGCTTTATCCAAATATTCGGGCAGCCACATAATTAAAACCTTGGTTTCGGCTTCGAAGGCTTTATAACTTAGTTTTTTAATAATATCGTGGCATTCRGCAATATTAATATTAGCCTGTTTATTAGCTGCATCGAGTTTAGAACGCCAGATATCCATATCGAAATAAGGGTCATGCATTAACATACCCCGCCATTCTTCCAACACATCTACAGCTGTTTTTACACTCGCAGAAGCAAAAAAAGGATAGGAGAAATGG
>NZ_JBFTRT010000106.1:0-10870 GCF_056399685.1 Pedobacter sp. 01N416 | reverse complement strand
TAGTCGAAAACAAAAAAACATTTTTCTTCGACAGGCTCAGGATGACAAGGTTTTTTGTTTTCTCCTTAACTTAATAACATTGCCCCATTAGAAGGAAATCGAGAGTTACCACGGCAATCAAGTTTAGATTGGTAATATTTGCTACTATTTAAGGTTGGTTAGCATGATGCTGATCGATGGATCGTATTCCAGCATTGTGCAGCCCCAAATAGTATTGCTTGCCGAGCCACTTAAACCTGATGGCAGCGACAGCCCCGAAGTATGAGGGCTATAGCAAACAGCAGGGCAGCATGAACCGAAATGCTACTGTATCTGATTTTCAGAAAACAAAACTGATTCTCCAGCTTTCTGTCAAATTGCTTTGTGCCTTTTAATAGCGACCTTATTTATAACTTCCAGTCTGGTCTTTCGAAATGGCAGGTATAACCGTAAGGGTTTTTCTGTAAATAATCCTGGTGTTCTTCTTCAGCATTCCAGAAATCGGTTTCAGGTACCACCTCTGTTACAATTTTGCCAGGCCATTTACCAGAAGCATCCAGTTCGGCAATTAATGCATTTGCGGTATTTTTCTGTTCTTCACTATTGTAAAAAATAGCTGAGCGGTATGAGGTGCCCACATCATTTCCCTGTCTGTTGCGTGTGCTCGGATCATGGATCTGGAAGAAGTATTCTAATAATTTGCGGTAGGTTAAAACGGTTGGATCAAAAGTAACTTCAATGGCTTCGGCATGTGTACCATGGTTTCTGTAGGTGGCATTGGGAACATCACCGCCAGTGTATCCTACTACGGTAGAGGTAACCCCTGGGTAATGACGGAGCAGTTCTTCTACTCCCCAAAAGCAGCCGCCTGCAAGAATGGCTTTTTCAGTATTCATATATCTTCCTTTTTTTGATTAATAAAGATACGACGAAGATGTGTAAAGGGAAAGTAAAGAAGGGGGGCGCTATTTAATTGTATGGTATAGTCGGTGAAATGACAAAAGATAGGATAAACCGTTTAGTGTTATCCTGAGGGTTAATTAATTGTTTAAAATCAATATGAGTGACGTACAATTGTTTTCTCTTGGCCTACGGCGCGGTCTTGCCTCGGCTCACCGCCGCCGAAGGGCTCTTTCTTTTTGGCATCAAAAAGACCAGCATAGCTAGCTTGAATGCCGTTTGAAAACATAAAAGCCCATGAAAAAACAAAAAATGCCGGCTGAAAAATTTATTCATTTGTATTATGGTTTTCAGCTGTATTCATGAGGGCTTCGCCGTTTTCTTTCGAAGCGAGTACGTTGGCTTGGGCAGTGCAGCCCGAAAAATTTGTTAGGCCGGATTTATTAGAACGGGATACGGTGCTACGGCCTAGTTGGGCGGAATACACAATCGGCATAAACCATTCATATTTAAATAATTACAAAATAACGTCAATGGCAGCGTAGTTGAAGGATCATTTTACGATATAAACTTATATGATCTTATATTCCTCACATGATTGAACGCATCCAGGGGTCTTCGACTACGTTCAGACTGACAAATTTTGGCAACTGCAAGCTCTTATGTTTTGGAGCGCAAGGTTTCTGCAAACACACTAAATTTCTTCCCGTCTTTCGCTTTTACGCTTTCCCGAAAGTTCGGGATGCCTCGTCGCTGCAGGGTAACGCTTCAACCGGGGCTAATGGCTAACTCAGTTTTTTATTTTTGAGGTTGCAGGGTGCACAACCCGTAGCTTATAAACCCGACAGTAGCGGCAGCCTCCGATTTTTTTCTATCGGAGCTATAGCGAATGGCGGGACTGCAAACCGCCAAGAACTACAAGCCATTCGTTTCCTGATTTTGAATATACAATGTCGGTCGGTGAGACACCAACCGATAGGACGATAAGGGCTTCTGGAAGGCAAGATATCTTGTGAGAAATCGTCATTCTCGCGCAGGCGGGAACCACGCAGTACTCAGCGAAGCTAATCTTAAAGCCAAATGCATTAAGATTCCCAATCAAGTTGGGAATGACGACGTGATTAATGAATATCTTTTGGAGAACTATTGATTGCTCCAGCTAAAATCCATAAAACTTACATTGTTTTTTTTGGAAGAACTTACGGCGATCCCTTGATCGGCCTTATCGGCAAAGGTAAAACCTTCCAGCTCATCCGGTTTATCGGTGTCTATAACTTTGATAACAGATTCCTGACCGCTGGCAAGCGATTTTTCCAGATCAAGAAAGGTCAGTCTCCATTTACGCCCTTCAATTTGGTTTTGGATTAAAACGAGTATACCTTTAGCCGCAATATAATGTAAGTTCTGTACCCATGGCGAGCATGTGAATTTTTTAAAGAGGATTCCTTTTTCACTTGTTTTGCTGGCTTTTGATAAAGCTATTGGGTTATACAATCGTACTTCATTTGCTTTATTGCCATAATCGGCTGTTGTCACAAACCATTTGCCTTTATAATTTACATACTCAGGCCGTGTACCCTGGATACAGGCATCATCTTCAATAGATTTTACAAAATTTCCGTCCAATGTTTTCGTCTTTAAAAAGCCTTCCCAGTTGATGCAGTTAATTATCGCTTTCCAAACGGTGCCTGCTGCATTTTGCTTTACTGAGTTGCCCACAAAAGTTGGTAAGCCTTTGTGATAGGCAATGCCAGTGGGATGTTTGATGATATTTTCGCCTTTAACGGTGAACTTGTATTCCTTATGCTGATCAATCAACGAGTCTTTCTGGAGCTGATATTCGCGCATGATGCCCACTTCTCTATCTCCGTAGAGGAAATACCTTCCGTTTTGATAAGAAATACCCTGACAGGCACCCAACGAATCAATTGTAATCGTTTTTGTAATCTTTCCATCGGTTTTATTGTACCGGGCTACAAAAAACATCATGATCAGTACTAAAATAGGATTTAATGTTTTCATAAACTAAGGATCTAAAGGTTCATCAAAATCAATTTGTAAGGAAGCTGTATTAAAGTAGAATTCGGATTCGGTATCACTTAAACGTTTTCCGTTTTTATAAGGATAGTAGCCGAGTTCTTTTTTGCAACGCTCGGGGAGTAGATTGGTGATGTTATAGCTCTGCGATTTTACGGTGCAGGCTAAACCGGGTTTATCTACCGGCATCCCGTACCTGAACATTAGCCTTGCACAGTTACGCATGTTAGTGGTGGTATGGCGGGCATGTGGCTCCATAATAAGGGCACTTTCGGGTATCTGAAGCACTTCCATCAGGAATTTCTTCATTTCGTAGGCTTCGCTGAATTTGGTTTTATAAGGGTGAACGCGGCCACCCGATACTACAATAAAAGGGGCTACACCTTTTTTATACTGTATAGCTGCTAAGCGGCAGCGGATCATTCCGCCAGCACTTAGCGCAACGTCTTTTTCTTCCGGACCTGCTCCCGGAACCAGGATTACGCTGTAAGGATATTTTTTCCAATCTATTTTTTTGATCTGGTTAATGGCGGCAAGGTTTACGCCTTTAGCCATCGGCTCGTAATCGGCGGCCTCATTGCGTTCGTTCAGTTCTAAAGCTTCCAATGCAAATAACATGGCAGGTTCGAAAAAGAGCTTATTATTGCCCTGCAAGGCTAATAATGCACTGGCCGATGTGAGTTCTGCAAACGTTTTGTCAGTTAGACTAAAACTGATCGAATCTATTTTCGGGTAATTGGGCTTGTTTCCTTCTACGTAAACGCCAATTGCATAATTAATGGCATTGGCATCTTGTTCCCATGCTTTTATTAAAAGGGTTTTGTGTGGTTCTTTGGCAAACATGGCATAACAACCTGAGGGGATAAGATGATTTTTTACCAAATTTCCCAATGCATTGTTTTCTGTATAAAGCAGCGCCAAACGGTTGCCGATATGGGCTATTTCTTCATTGTTGAATTTTAAGGCTTTTGCGTAACAGCTAATATCTGTTTTGCAGGTTTTTACCGCTTCATTTACCTGTGTGGTTTTCGATTTATAGATGTTGCTGAACGCCGTATCTGTACTCAGCATTTTGCGCAGCTCGGGCAATTGCTGAAAAAGGGAAAGCAGGTAATAATTTTTGTATTGTACTTCGTTCCTGGTCTTAATTAACTGATAAGACTGGCTGGTTAAATCTTGTGCAGATAAGCCTTGCCAAAAAAGGCAGAACACAAAGAAGGTATAAAGGGGTTTCATCAAAGTTTTGGAAGCAAATTTAAAGATTGGCCATTAAAGAAACATTAACAAGATGTTATTCTTTGATGGTTGTTAAAACGATTTATTATATATGTATTGGTGTTAATATTAATTTAAAGTGCCAGTTCAAATTGGTGTATAGAGTTAACATAATAGATACATCGTGTTAAAAGTAGACCACTACTTTTGCCGCTGTAGAACGCTCCAAAAATTACTTGTTAACCTTAAAGGATAAGCCTATGTAAATGTGAAAATCTACGCTTCTACTTAAAACGAACCCCCAATTATATTTCAAAACCATTACTAAGAACAAAAAGATGACATCATTTTTTTTAACCGCAAGTATAAAAAGTGCTTGCCGGAAATTGCTTTTGCCTTTAGGCCTATTGGCCATCTGTAATTCCAGTGCAACAGCGATTAATCATGAAGTAACTGCGTCGGGCTTACAACATAAAGTATTTGCCACGGTAAGCGGAACAGTTACCGATCAAAATAACCAACCCTTACCGGGTGTAAGTGTTTTCGAAAAGAAAACAAAAAAAACAACCGTTACCGATCCCAATGGTAAATACTCCATTAATGTAGAAGAAGGTGCAATTTTAGTATTCTCTTATATCGGTTACGATAATCAGGAAGTTACGGTTAACGGCCGCCAGAATATTAATGTTACTTTAAAAGAAAGCAGCAATACCCTAAATGAGGTTGTGGCCATTGGTTACCAGAAAATCAGAAAATCGGATGTAACAGGTGCCATCAGCAGTGTTAAAGCCAGCGAAATGAATTTAACTTCTCCTACTGTTGGCCAGGCATTGGTTGGTAAGGTTGCCGGTGTGCAGGTATCGCAAACCAGCGGTGCGCCATATTCGGGTACTAAAATCAGGGTGAGGGGCATYGGTTCGATTAACGCCAGTTCCGATCCCTTATATGTAATTGATGGTTATCCGGCAGGAAACAACGTATCCATCAATCCAGAGGATATCGAAACCATCGACATTTTGAAGGATGCGGCTTCTGCTGCCATTTATGGCTCAAGGGCATCGGGTGGGGTAGTGTTAATCACCACCAAAAGAGGTGCAGATGGAAAAGGGAAGTTTGAGTACGATGTTCAGGGCGGTATTTCCCAGTTGGCCAAAAAAGTAAAATTATTGGATGCCAACCAGTTTATCCAACTTTTAATCGACGGACGCAACAATGCCTATAAAGATTTGTGGGTAAACTCGGGCAAAACCTGGAACGATGCGATGTTCGGTGATAATAATACTACCCGTATTGCCAATGTAGGCAATGGAAGTAGTGTAAGCATTCCTGCCGATCTTTATAATTTCAGCACACAACAGGCTATCCCTGCAGCTTATAATACCGACTGGCAGGATGAACTCTATCGCAATGCAGCTTTCCAACGCCATAACCTTTCATTTTCTGGCGGTACTAAAGATGTAAAATACTTTTTAAGCGGTGGCTACCAGAACAACGATGGTATTGTTACCAACACCAACCAAAAAGTAACCAACTTCAGGGGGAATATTGATGGTAAGGTGAGTGAGCGTTTACGTGTAGGCGCAAATATTTCGTATACGCAGAACGATAACCGCGAGGTGAGGGAAGGCCGTTACGATTTAAGCCCGATGATGTCGGCTTTAATTTACCTGCCTTATCTGCCTGCGAGGGATGCCAATGGAAACCCGATCCAGTTTGGCATGGGGGCTTTAGCTTCTCAGTATGGGATACAGAATCCTGAGAATCCTTTAGCTACAGTTGAACAGGTAAAAATTACCAGAAAAGGGGCTAGAAGTACCTATAATGCTAACGCCACTTATAACATATTGGATGGACTGGATTTTAAAGCCAATTTGGGTACACAGACTTACAATGAAAAATATGATTTTTATTTGCCAACCAGCTTAAGTAATGGTAACAACCCACCTTATTCTACAGCTGCAATAACGGCGGCGAATGCAATTGCGCAAACCCTTAGCCAGGTTGATCAGCTTGGCGAATTTACCCTAAACTACAATAAAACCTTTGGCAAACATAAAATTGATGTGCTTGGAGGATATTCTGCGCAAAAAACAACCAGCGATCTGATCCGTATTTCTGCCAGTGGTTTCCAGAACGATAAAATAGGCGAAATTACGGATAAAGGTGCTGATGCAGGATTTTTGACTTTAATAACCGATGGAGCAAACAAAACGGCTAAAGCTACCAATACCTTACTTTCTTATTTCGGCCGTTTCAGCTATAACTATGCTGGTAAATACTTTTTAACCGGTTCATTCCGCCGTGATGGGTCATCAAGGTTTGGTCCGCTGAATAAATATGGCAATTTTCCTTCGGTAGCCGCAGGATGGAACCTTTCGGAAGAAGATTTCTATAACAGTTTTCTTGGCGAACAATCAACTGTTAAGTTAAGGGCAAGTTGGGGATTGAGCGGCAACAACAACATTCCGAATTACAGAACCGCACAGGAAATGAGTGCGCCGGGCGGTGTGGTTTTTGGAAATGCGATTTCGACGGCGATCTGGCCAAATGCCATCCAGGACCCGAAGCTGGGATGGGAATCTACTTCCCAGTATAATTTTGGTACCGATATCAGCCTGTTCAAAAACCGCTTAAATATCATTGCCAATTATTACCTGAGTTATTCGTATAATTTGTTGTTCAACCAACCAATTTCTGCTGTATCAGGAACTTCTTCTATCCTGACCAATCTGACCGACAGTAAAATCAGCAACAAAGGTTTTGATATCCAACTGGATGGAAGAATTATCCAAAAACAGGATTTTACCTTGGGCCTCAGCGGAAACATTGCCGTTAACCGCAACAAAGTATTAAATATGGGTGGTGCGAGTACCATTTTAACCAATGGTGCAGAACGTTCGTATTTAACACACATTACACAAGAAGGTCAGCCTGTAGGGATGTTCTACGGATTTAAGGCTTTGGGTAGAATTACTGCCGATAATTTAGGTAAGGTTGCCCCATCGGCATCTGCTACGAACCCGGCTAAAATCGGTGATTTATATTTTCAGGATACGGATGGTAACGGCATTGTAAATGACGCGGATAAAACGGTAATCGGTACCCCGTACCCTAAATTCACCTATGGTTTTGCTTTAAACACCTCTTACAAAACGTTCGATTTAAGGGCATCTTTCAATGGATCGTACGGGAACCAGGTTTTAGATGGGCAGGATTACTACCTGTATAACTTTGAAGGTTCGGGAAATCAATATGCAGAGGTTGCCGACCGTTACAGAAACGAAGCTAACCCTGGCAGTGGTTTAAATTATCGCGCATCTCGGGCAGGTACACAAAGTAACAGTACCCGTTTATCGTCTTTCTATATTCAGGATGGATCTTACTTTAGATGTACCAACATTACTTTAGGTTATACCTTCCCTAAAATGCTCGCCAATGCGATAAAAGTGAGCAACATCCGCATTTATGCCAGTGTTGATAATGCTTTTACGATTACCGATTACAAGGGTTATAACCCAGAGGTAGATTATAGTGGAGGTTCTAATTTAACTCCAGGTGTAGATTATGGTAACTATCCATTGGCAAGAGCCTATAACCTGGGTATTAAACTTACTTTTTAGCATTAAGAAAATGAAGAACAATATTTATACAATTCTGGCCCTCGGAGCAGTTTTAACCCTAAGTGCCTGTAAAAAAGATTTTTTAGCACAAAACAACCCAAACGCGGTTACTGTTGAAGACTATTTTAAAACAGAAAACGATGTGCTATTGGCAGTAAATGGCGCTTACCAGTCGTTAAGGAGTAGTAATACCCTGGGTGAGAACAGTGGACTGTTTACCGATGAACGCTCGGACGATGCGGGAAGAAATGACAACCAGAGTAATGCTGGTGAGCCCTTCCAGTTTAACGATTTCTCTTTATTACCCAGTAACTCTTATTTAAAAGCACACTGGCTGGCGCTTTTCAACGCGATTACCCGGAGCAATGTAATTTTATCGAACATTGATAAGGTAACTTTTGTAACACCTGCAAACAAGATTAATTACATTGCCGAAGCCAAATTTATAAGGGCCATTATGTATTTTGAACTGGTAAGGAAATGGGGTCCTGTTCCCTTAGTTACTAAACAATTGAACAATACTGATGAGGTTACCGCAGCAACCTTCCGTGTACCTGAGGCTGATGTGTACAACCAGATTGTTGCCGATTTAAAAGACGGTTTAAACAGTACGCTGCCGAATTTTCAGAACTCGGCAAACATCGGGAGGACTTCGAAAGCTGCAATTAATGCTTATTTGGGCAAGGTTTACTTAACGATGGCGGCAACGTTACCGGCAAATAAAGCCGAAAACCTAACTAATGCCAATACTTATCTATTGGCAGCTTACAACATGAAAACTTTTGGAAATTTATCTGAAATCCCTTATGTTGATGTTTTTGATGTAGCGAAGAAAATGAGTTGTAAAGAGTTGATTTTCCAGATATCCTATAAACAAGGTGATGTGAATTACAGTTCGAGTATTGCTGCAAACAACCAGGCAAAAGGCGAATTGATTAATTCTTTAAAAGTATCAACCGGTATTGGTGGTAATGTGAAGCTAGACCTGATCAATGAGTATGAACCAAGCGATTTAAGGAAAGATTTCTCGGTAAAATACGCTAACGATGCCACGGTAAAGGATTGGTTTATTACCAAATTCCGCGATGCGAGTGAATTGGCCACTAAAAACGGTTATGGAGGCAACGACTGGATTTTGATGCGCTATGCTGATGTAATTTTAATGCTTGCGGAGGTAAATATGTTGCAGGGCAACGATGCGGTGGCCATTCAATATCTGGATATGGTTAGGGCAAGGGCTGGAATGCCATTATACGCTGTAGCCAAAACAGATGCCACCTATGCGGCTAAATTCCCGACTTTAAAATTGGCTATTTTGCACGAGCGTAGGGTAGAGTTTGCTTTCGAACACCAAAGATGGTTCGATTTAATCAGGAATTTTACTGCTGCGGAATTGGTTACTTACTTAAAAGTGAAACCACAGTCGTCGTATGGAATTGCTAAACTGGCTRACGTAACTACAAAAGACAGGTATTTTCCTATTCCTTTTGATGAAGTGAAATTAGATCCGGTTAAAATGTATCAGAATCCGGGTTACTAAACGGATTGGTAATATTTAAGCAAAGCGGGCTGATCATTGATCGGACCGCTTTTTTAGTTTTCATTGACAGATTCCAATCTAAGGATCGTCATCTCGACTGAAGTGCAACGGAAGGGAGAGATCTTTGAAACAAATATTGAAATTAAAAGATTTCTCCGCTACGGTCGAAATGACGATACTTCGAGACTATTATCTCCTTAAATCTAATCTCACTAATATTAATTTTTATATATCGAGATACCTTGTAATATATTTAATCATGTCCTTCGACGAGCTCAGGATGACAACCTGTAATACTGACTCCTATATAGCTTATTACAATCTGCGAAAATCTGCTGATCTGCGGGAGCTTTTTTTATTTATTCCTGCTGATTAAAGGTGATCACGCAGATTCTAAAGAAAGTCGTCATTCCCGCGCATGCGGGAATCTTAATGCAACATAAAAACCCTACTAAGGCATTACGATTCCTGCCGGAACCCTTTTTAAACTCCCGCTGATTTAAGATGAAAAATGCAGAATCCAGTTTGCGAATCTCATTCATATTTGTAATTCACTCCGAATTTGTCACGTTGAGCCCGTCGAAACGCCTTGTAAGATATTTAATCAGGTCCTTCTACAAGCTCAGGATGACATTTTTTAATACAAACTTGAACTGAAAACTACTTTGCCTAAATAATATTCCGTGTAATTTTTCCTTTGATAATGTAAAGTGCCTGGATGTTTTTCTTGCGGATTACGGTATCGCCTTTAAAATTTGGATTTGAAGAACGGAGGATTAGTTTGGTATTATCGGCGTGCTGAAAAATTAGTTTTATGGTGCGTAAACTGTTGCTATCTGCATCCGTCATCACCACATAAGCTTCGCCCCACTGTAAAATTTCGTAATTGGTAATTTCTTTTATGGCAATAATTTCGCCTGCGGCATATTTGGGGTACATGCTATCGCCATAAACGGGTAAATAAGCCGTACAATCGTTAAAAGGAAGGTAATTTACCAGGTATTCTGCCCGTTGTTCTTCTACCAGGAGATCTTTAGCATCTGATAAGCTCATATCGAAATAAGGAACACCCTCTTTACTTTCGCTAACGCCTGGCTTCTTTTTAAAAAACGGTTCGCCGGTTCCGTTTTCAAGCCATGTTAAATTTACGTCGAATTTAAGTTCGAGTTTATCTTTAATGGCGTTAGATACATTAACCCTTTCTCGTAAAATATCCGATAAAGAGCCCTGTTTGATATTCAATGCGGTAGCAAAATCTTTTTGAGTTTTAAAATACAATAAATCCATTAATGACTTTAAGCGCTGATTCTCATTCATAGTAGTATGTTAATAAGTTTTATGTACAAAATATAGTTAAACTTATTTTTTTTTGCTAAATTCGTTAGCTAAGATAATAATTTAAAACTATACGCTATGGAAGGGAACTCAAATTTTAAAAAAGAAACTATGGCTTTTATTGATGCCATTGAAAACTTTTTTTTATCAGATGGTGTAGGCCATCATTTAAATTTTTTAAAAAACTGGGTAAACCCATCTCAAAACGAATTCGATTATTCGCCGCAAAAGCACCCTGCAAAGC
>NZ_JBFTRT010000105.1:0-10890 GCF_056399685.1 Pedobacter sp. 01N416 | reverse complement strand
GTACGGACGTGTGCCCTTGCGTAAAGCATATATCCCTCTGCCAACAGCAGAAGAAATTAATCTGCCGCGTGCAGCTGTAGCAGATGTATGGGCTTTTATTGAACAGGATTTAAAAGACGCACAAGTTGACCTTCCTATTTCATATGCTCCAGCCAGTTTTGGACGTACTACCCGGGGGGCCGCGGTTGCTTTGCTTGGTAAATCATACCTGTACGAAAAAAAATGGGGAGATGCTGTTACTGAATTGACCAAACTGACCCAGGCTCCATATAGCTATGCGCTCACGCCCGTATATAACAACCTGTTTGATGATCCGAATCAGAATAATACAGCCCTTAATAAGGAAACCATTTTTCAGGTCATGAACCAGGCCTGGACCGATTGGGGTATAGGTAACCAGTATGCTCCGTTTGGCGGTCAGGAAACGTGGGGTGGGAAAGCAAGCCACTCTGCCCGTGCACAGGAATATGGCTTTAACGATTGGAATAATGTGTTTATTACCACTACGGCTGTTAAAGCTTTTACTTACACCAACCCACAAACCAATGCCACTTACATCGATCCGCGTGCGGCTTAYACTTTTTATGGAGATGCTGCAAGCGGGGGGCAAACTCAATATTGCCAGCAATGTGCAACAGGGCCAGTAGCCTTTCCCTATGCTTCAGCCGGATACAAATATTTAAAATATGAGTATTATAATAAAGTAGCAAGCTTTGGTGGTCCGCAAAGCGGTATCAACGGGCAGGTAATCCGTTATGCAGATGTATTGCTGATGCTTGCCGAGGCTTACATACAACAGGGTAATACCGGATCACAGCCATTGGCACTGATTAACCAGGTACGTAGCAGGCCGAGCGTTAACGCGCCGCTTTATATCAGTTTGGGCAGTCAATCTCAAGCCATGACCATTTTGATGCGCGAAAGACAATTGGAACTGACCGGCGAACAGACCCGTTATTTTGATCTGATCCGCTGGGGCATAGCTAAGCAGACCATTAATTCGCAAAGGCAGATAGAAGATGGTACCCAGCCTTTTCAGGATAAAAATGTTTTATTTCCTATCCCACTATCTGAAAAGAACGCAAACCCCAATGTTGGTAAGGATATTGGTAGCGATTGGAATTAAATCAACAAAAGAGATGAGGCTGTATCATAAMTTGTAATTTACTTCGAATTTGTCACGTTGAGCCTGTCGAAACGCCCTTTAAGACATTAAAAAAGGTCCTTCGACAAGCTCTCCAAAGAAGTCCCTTGGACAGGATGACAATTCAATATATTTATGATACAGCCTCTTTTATCTGCCTATTCCGGTATCCATTTACGGGCAGCCCAGTGCCTAACAATTATGATCCGGGCAAGATCATATCAATTTTATAAAGGAGCACAAGCTTTAAAAAAAGTTTGATCAACCTTAAGCATTGATTACCAGAAAATAATCTGGTCTGCTGACTCAGTTTAGGCTACTTAATTGAGTTTTTTATAAAAGTTTCAATCTCGCCTATTGCCTGCGTTTTATTTTCTACAATCTTTTCATAATGCTCATTGGTCAGTTTCCCCAATGTGAGTATTAACAAGGTCTTTTGTTCTTTGTTCAGGGATGTAAATAGTAATGAGATAACCTGGTTAAATAAGTTGTTTACCTTTTTATAGATTTCATTACCCTTATCTGTCGGTTTTATTAAACGCGCTCTTTTATCTACTGGGTCAACGCGTTCACTGATCAGCCCGGCTTTAAGCATCCGGTTCAAAATATCTATACCTGTTGTGGGTTCCAGTAGGAGACGAAAACTGATCACATCTGTTTTCCTGATCTCCTTTTGGTCGTTCAGCGTATCTAAGATATAAAACCACTCCATTTCCATGTCTGGGATCTGCCTTAATGCCAGCTTAAGGTATGTTTTAATAAGACTGCCTGATTTGCCTATCAGTTTTGAAAGCAAAGTATCCATTTCGGGATCAGGATCATCTTTCTGATTTTTATTAGATAGATAATCGTAACAGAAACTTTCAACATCTGCGTCATGATGTGCATCAGTAAAAGCCTGCCAGGCGGTAATTAGTTCTACTAAAGGTTTCATGTGGCTAATATAAAATAATAAATTTAATATTTTCGTTGTATTTATATCGGATTCGTTTTATTTTTACTGAAATTATTTTTTTATGAAAGATTATATCATTTTATTCAGAGAGCCGGACGGGAGAATGGATGAACATTCGGACGAAGATCTGCGGATACATCAGCAGCACTGGAGCGAGTGGCTTACCCGGTTAAAAGCTGAAGGCCGTTTAGTTGGGGGGAGTTCCTTAACACTTGAGGGTAGACTCATCACGGGTGATGGCACAATAATCACTCCTGTAACCCATAAAGTGGGGACGGAGATCGTAGGTGGATTTATATTATTAAAGGCAAATAATCTGGATGAAGCGGCAGAGATCGCATCGTCATGCCCAATTTATGAATCTGCCGGTTATTCAGAAGTCCGCGAGTTTAAAAATTAAGCCAGGTTATTAAAACTCTGACTCAGGCGCTTTCTTTTCTCATAAAAGTCTGGAACAGGTTTCATTTGGGATTGATCAGCATTGTTTTTTTTATCTTTGTACCATGCACGGTCAACTTTTAAGTCTTATTACAAAAAGCCTACAACTTTCTAACCAGGATAGAGATTTGTGCATACGCTACTTTGAACCGGTGAGCTATCCAAAAAACCGGATAATCGAGGAAGAAGGGAAGGTACCCGGACATCTATATTTTGTGGTTTCGGGTTTTGCGAGGATATTCCATTACAATGATAAAGGCGATGAGGTTACAACGCATATAAACTGTCCGCCTGGTTTCATTACCTCCTATGCTGATTTTACTAACCAGAAAAAGTCTGATGAAAATCTGGAATGTATTACCGAATGTGAACTTTTGCGCATTAGTAAAGCAGATCTTGATCAGCTTATACAACAGAGCCCTACTTTTATGGATTTTAGCTTTTTGGTATTTCAACAATCCTTATCCTATAATGAAACACGTGCCAGGGAGCTAGCCACCCTTGATGCGGAACAGCGTTATTTAAAAATGATGGACCAGTACCCCGAAATTCTCCAGAATGTTCCTATGCAATACATTGCGTCTTTTCTTGGAATGAACCCTAAAAGTCTGAGCCGTATCAGAAAGAAGATCATTAGGTAACATTTGTGAAGTGGTTTTAAATCTGCAAAGTTCAACTTTGTCACAGCATTTAAAATCAATGGCTATGACAAATAAAAAACTAGTACTGGTATCCGGTGCAAATGGGCATTTAGGCAATAATCTTGTAAGACTATTGATCGAAAAAGGGATCCCGGTAAGGGCTTCAGTCCGTAATATCAAAAGCAAAGAATGTTTCAAGGATCTTAACTGCGAGGTTGTTCAGGCAGATATAACGGATAAAGCTTCCTTTAAACACGCACTGCAGCATGTTGATACTTTTTTTGCAGTGGGTGCGGCCTTCAAACTGTGGGCTAAAAACCCCAAGAAAGAAATCTACGATGTGAATATGCTGGGCACCCGGAATACGATTGAAGCTGCTGCAGAAGCGGGCGTAAAAAGAATCGTCTATGTAAGTTCAATTGCTGCACTGGATTATACCAATCTTCCGACAAAAGAAAGCAACGGATACAATTCCGACCGGAGAGATATGTACTATAATTCCAAGAATGATGGTGAAAAGCTGGCTTTTGATCTGGCAAGAGAATTCGGTATAGAATTGGTATCGGTTATGCCCGGAGCAATGATAGGAGGTGAAGCGCTTCTTCCATTGAATGTTTCCTATAATGTGCTAAAACTGATTCTTAACAAGCAGATCCCCATGGATACCAGGATTACCCTGAACTGGGTAGATGTTAAAGATGTAGCAGAAGGCTGTTACCTTGCTGCGCTGAAAGGCCGTTCTGGTGAGCGTTATATCCTTGCTAACGAAAAATGTATGACCATTACTGATACAACTAAATTGGCACAAAAACTTTATCCTGAATTGAAAATCAAAGTACCTGGAACTGTGCCAAAATATATTTTGTATGCTATTGCAGGTATTATGGAGCTTTCAGCTAAAATAAGTGGAAAACCTCCACTGCTTACCACTAAAGATATTGCTATGTTTTCAGGATTGCTGCAGGATTTTGATATTTCGAAGTCAAGAAACGAATTAGGATTTAATCCGAAAGATAGTCAACAGGCAGTAAAGGAAGCATTGGCTTACCTGATGGAACATAGGGGATTGATTTAATTTTAGAAAAAATTATGGTAGTGGGCACGCTATGATAGTATCTTCCTAAATATGCATTGACATAAACATTTTATACATATTTCTTTCAATAAACTCATACGCCTGAACGTCGCCTTGGATTACTTAGTATTTTTGAGATAAAAACGGCTCTGAGCAAAAATAGCTGATTTCCTAAATCGATTTAAGTATGATCCTATGCAAGGAGAGCATGGTTTTGTTAAAAACGTAGTTAACTTCAGCTTTTATTTTGTCGGTTTTGTACAAAATAAAGTCTATTTAGTATAACGCTTAGAAAGCGGCTTTATATAACTTTGCTATAATACCGACAGATGAGATCTTGAGATTGGAACAATTGCATCTTCCTTGATTCAATAAAATGGTTAACGGTATAAAATATAACCAGTATAAATCAGACATAAAAGAGCAGCATGTTATAGAACGCTGAATTTTTTGTCATAGGTAAGCTAATGAACTTTCATTTAGTTTAACATAAATTATGAGGCAATACCAAATCAGGAATGGGAAAAATCAATACGGAATTTCGGGAATCTCTTTTCTGGACAATGGAAGAGCGAAATAAAGTTAACAGATAAATATTTCAACTTTAGCAACACTTTTATAAAAATAAAAAACAAATGAAAAGTCTTTTTTTAGCACTGAGCCTTATTTTCAGTTCAGTTGGGTATGCCCAGCAAATTCTATCGCCCAATAAAAAAATTAAAGTAGTTGTAGAAATGCAACAAGCTGGTCAGGGAGGTTCAGGTCAGGTACATTTTAACGTGCTTTATAAAAAAGGAAGTGCTTATATTGAAGTGCTGCCCAGCTCACCGCTAGGTATTTCAAGGGAAGATCAGCAGTTCGTATCGAATCTCAGGCTTATTGGGGAAGGTAAGGCTGTTGCTGTTCATGACAAATATGAAATGGTGACTGGAAAGCGAAAGCGTTGCGAGAATTTTGGCACTGAAAAAACATTCAGTTATAAGAATCCATCAGATCAGCCCTTGGATATCACTTTTAAAGTTTATAACGACGGGGTTGCGTTCAGGTATAGCTTTCCCAATCGCAAAGACTCCAGTTTCTCCATTATAGATGAAACTACTGCCTATGTAGTTCCTACAGGCAGTGGAAGATGGATGCAGCCATATAACCAAGCCTATGAGGATTTTTTCCCTTTTTCTACCACCGGAACCAACGAAAAAAACAATAGTGACTGGGGGTATCCGGCATTATATAAAGTTAACAGTCAGCCATTATGGGTGTTAATTTCTGAGGCGGGCATCAGCAAAGAAAATTGCGCAGCCCGGCTTAACAATAAAGAAAACAAAAACATATACAAGGTAACCTACTCTTCGGCCAAAAAGAATCTGAGGGGTGGGGTTATTTCCAGTCTTCCCTGGAAATCGCAGTGGCATGTGATGATCATCGGGGAGTTAGCCGATCTGGTACAGAGTACATTGATTACCGACGTGAGTGAGCCTACTGCCTTTAAAGACACCAAATGGATTGAACCTGGAAGTGCAGCCTGGGTATATTGGGCATATAATCACGGATCAAAGGACTATAAGAAAGTGATTGAATACATCGACCTTGCCGTAAAAATGCACTGGCCATATGTATTGATCGACTGGGAATGGGACGTTATGTCAAATGGAGGAAAGGTGGAAGATGCCTTGGGCTACGCAAAGAGCAAAGGCATCAAAACACTTTTATGGTACAATTCTGGTACAGATTGGCTTGGTGCGACTCCGGTAGACAGGCTGTTGACAAAAGAGAAAAGAGAAAAAGAATTTTCATGGTTGAGAAGCATTGGGGTTTCAGGTATTAAGGTAGATTTTTTTGCGGGAGACCAACAGGATATGATGAAATATTACATAGATATTCTGGAAGATGCTGCAAAATACCATTTACTGGTTAACTTTCACGGCGCTACCGTGCCCCGCGGCTGGGCCCGTACTTACCCGAACTTAATGACTACCGAAGCAGTTTATGGAGCAGAATGGTATAACAATACTTCAATCTTAACGGATAAAGCTGCTACACATAATACCACGCTTCCGTTTACCCGTAATATAATCGGTTCTATGGATTACACGCCGGTAACGTTTTCAGATTCGCAGCATGAGCACAAAACATCCTTTGCGCACGAACTGGCATTGGCAGTGGTATTTGAGTCTGGTTTACAACATTTTGCAGACAGGCCATCTGCATATTATAATTTATCAGCAGGGCCACAGAATTTTCTAAAAGATTTTCCCACAACCTGGGATGAAACCAAATTGATCCAGGGCTATCCCGGCGAAATGATCGTTATTGCACGAAGAAAGGGGAAGCTTTGGTATGTAGCCGGACTTAACGGAAAAGATACCCCGCAAACACTCGATCTAAATTTGAAATTTTTGAGCAATGCAGATTATTCTCTCCAGTTATTTAAAGATGGAGCAGATGGGAAATCGATTACCAGCGAAACCAAAAGCATCAAAAAATCGGGTACACTGCAAATCCAATGCTTGCCTAGAGGCGGCTTTGCAGGAGTAGTTAGCGGCTTGTAAGGCTCAAACTGGATCCTTGATATGGAACGCAAAGTTAGGGTATTGATGTTGCCTGGCAGGTATTTATATTTGACGGTTTTCTGTTTGTTGCTTGATGAGTTCAACTGTGGGCCCCCAATACAGCTCCAGGTGCTTACGGATCACCTCGTCAGGAAAATTGCGAATGGTAAGCTCAAGCCTGGTCTGTTTATCTTCATGTATCAAATTAAATTCCAATATACAGTAGCTTTCTTCGGTATCAGGTAAATTGGAGAGAGAACTTAAAAAACTATAACAGAGTTTGATGCCGGGATCCAGTTCCAGGATTGTTCCTGAATTGATGAACGGGATCCCGTGCAGATCCCCGCTTGTGATTATTTCGCTACCGACTTCCCAATCCGTCTGTATTTCAATAGGGCTATCATATGTCCATTCCTGAATAAACTCAGGGACAGTAAGGCTATCCCATACCGCATGCATTGGAGCAGTGATAAATACGGTTTTTTGCAGTATATTCATAGTTGCAAAAGTACAATATTTTCAGGCTGATGACGGTCCTTACCCGTAGGAACCTGCAAGTGTTCCCATTAGTGTTCCCATTAATGTTAGCTTAGCGATACTGATGCGCTTTCTCAATTATGCTTCTGTATTTTTTATGCATCTCAATGGCTATACTTACTGAACTGCCAACCGTTTTTAGGGGATAATCTTTCCTTTGGTTTACCCAGCTCCATTCCCAGGCACTTACCTCCCTGTTAAACTGTTTGATATCGATTTCTTTTTGATTGTCGATGGCCTTTGATGCATATCTGAAAAAAAGCGCCCATCTCGGTTTGTAAAAATCACTGAACAAACCACTCCATTGTCTGCAGGCATATTCGTTTAACGGACTTTTTTCATCACCCCATAGGGTAATCAAATCTTTCGCGTTCATTTCGTAAAGTGCTTTTTCAGCTGGATTGTTTCCCCATGTTCTTGCCTGCTCAACCCACGGACCAAGCATAAAATCTTTTCGGGTAGCTAATAGTTTGTCCATATCGTCAATAAGCTGAAGAAATTTTTGGCTTTCTGCCTTAAAGGTAACCATATCCTTTTTCTTGTAGGCGGTTACAAAATTTCGCTGTAAAGGCAGAGCATAATTTGCCATGACCTGTCGGGTTACATCCACGATGTCGTACTGAAAACCATCACTATTACCGCAGGTTGGCGCGGCCTTTATGAGTTCATCCCAGGCTGGTAACAGATCCCGCTCCTGATAATTTAAGGTCGTTTTAGCCCAGCGGGTCAGTGAATCAAGTGTTGGACGTGCCTGAATAATAGATTCTGCACCATCTCTGATGTATTTATCTTGGGGTACATTATATACTGTTTTTCTTAGAATTTCCCATGCCTTTTGCGCATTGGGATTGTTTTTTCCGTATCTGTTAAAAACAAAATTAGGCAGCCATGTTTTTAGATCTATCGGTTTCGATTGCCAAACATTGGCCATCATCAACTCGTACAATACCGGGTTTTGTTCAATACCTTCCATTGTGAGGCCAATACCTTTCATCTTGCCACTTTGTGGATCGTTCAAGGCTTGTGCAGGTGCGGTGGCAATTACGTCCATCCGCCCAAAAAGATTGGTGTTTCCGCCAAAATTGTGCAGCATATTCCAGATCCAAGGTTTTCCGTAAAATCCCGAAGTGCGTTTCCATACCGGTTCTATTTCTGTGGCCAGGTCTAACAATATCATCTTGTCATTGGGTACGGCTTTTAAAAGGGCTTCTGTTTGGGGCTCTTTCCAGAATTTTCTATCACTATAAAATAGCCAGCCCTGCATTACCCAGATAGCCTTGGGGTCTGCCTGCGACATTCCATCATAAATTCTTGCACTCAGTTTACCTAAAAAATCAGGCTCTGATGATGGTGGTTCATTTTCGTTAAAGGTATCAGCAGAGTAGAGGTGATCGGTACCCAGCAACGCGGTCTGTTTCTGTAAAAACTTTTTTCCGATAGCGGCGAACATGGGATCTTCCGAATCGAGGATATAAGTGTCTGCGAAACCATTGGTCCAGTTTGTAGCCTTCAGTTTCGCATTTGGAAATTTCTTTTTAAACGCGGCTGGTACATGCCCTGTAAATGCAGGCAGAACAGGTTTCATGCCAAGAGAACGCTGTCTGGCCAGGATTTTCTTTTGCAGTTCGAAGTGACTTTTCATCCAGTCCAATGGCAGGGGGCCGCCCCAACCATCTATGTTCCCCATCCAGAACCACGAAAAATAAGCTGGTCCGGTAAAGAAATCCTTTAGATCGTTATCACTAAAGCCCATTTCTTTATACAAAAGATACCAGGTATATTCTTCTCCGGTAATAGCTAAGGGCATATTAATGCCATGAAGTGCCATCCAGTCTATTTCTTTTTCCCACCTGGCCCAGTCCCACCAGCTCATGCTGTAATTAAAAGTGCAGTAGTTAAGGTAATAGCGGTACTCGTAAGGTGTAGATTTCCTTACTTTATTTTTAACCACCGGTAGGTTCTTGGGCAATTTAAGGTTAACGCCGTTCCAGGTTATCTGGCAATGTGCATATTCCGTTAAATAATAATAAAAAGCCGAAGCAATAGCTACGCCGCTGCTCCCTCTTAAAATGATGGTGTTTTTTTCGCTTTCAATTTCAAAGACATCCATGCCGTTTTCAGAAACAATGCTTTCGATTAAAAAAAACTGATGCTGTTTGGGCAGAACCCTTTTGATCAGTTCAGCTGATGAAGATAGATAAGCTTGTGCCCTTGTTTTAGCAGATGCCATTACCAAAAATGCAGCAAGAAAGTATATTTTATATTTCATCTGTTTGTTTTTACTCTGAAGGATAACCACGGCTTTTGCTATCCTGGTATACAATAAAATTATTAACGGTTCAATATACAGATAATAAATAATGGGGCAGGTATAGTCTGGCTCCATAAAATATATTTTAACCATTATCTGGTTTAGTTATTGTGGTGCCGTTTTTTTTACAGGAATATGAGCAATCGTTATAAAGATAAGCTCCTAGTTGTTTTTTCTCTTGTGATGATTTATTTAAGCTTATTTCTGTAGATATATCTACAAAAACCTTGGGCAAGGGTTAAATCATATTTTTGTCTGCTGCATATGTAATATAGCTTCGCTAAATGGAAAACAGCGTGACGCACATTGCTAAAAGGCGGGACACATTAGATTCATACCCCATCTATATGCTCATGCGGATAAGACAATTGTGTTTAAAATAAAATGGATGTTACCACTTTAATGCTTTTTTTGATGCATAAAGGCACTTTCTACATCACTTAAACAAACTGGGTATAAATTTAAACAATTGTGCTATCCTTAAAATTGTAGTTGTCTTAGCTTCGAATACTCAATACAGGTAAACCGTTACCTTTCCGTTCGAACATGATGCTGAAGTAAGTACGACCAACACTTACCCTAATAGCGCTTAACGCTGATCTTAAATCTCAGTGTGATGCCAAGGCAGATTGTTCAATTATCAGGAAAGCTAAAATTGGTTTTTATAGTAAGGGGCTAACCAAATAAATATGAACCAAACTGAACAAACGCTCATGAAAGCACCCGGTTAAATCCAAATCGATCTCACACTGATACAGATTGAATTCGTTCAATAGTGTCGAATATTAATCCTAACCAAAATAAACCAAATTTTATGACTAAAAACTACTACTACTTCAGAGAGGGGTTACTCCGCTCTACGCTATCTAAAACAATTGAAAAATCTGTTTTGGTGATCCTAACTAACTAGGACTGGCATACAATTATCCAAATCTATTTCTCTTTAAATGATTTTAAATAATGGAAAAAATAACCAATATGGGTAATGATGCGCGCTCCAGATATTGGGGAGCAAAGCAGTTATTACTCGTGATGTATTTAACACTGATTATCTCCGCGCTGTTGATTGATACAGCTGCCGCGCAACAACGGCGAAAAATAACCGGGACGGTAGTTGATGAACAAAAGCAGCTATTAATAGGAGTTACTATTACTGTAAAAGGTACTGGTTCTAAAGTGCAAACTGGCACAAATGGAGAATTTGCTATAGAGGTGCCTGCTGATCGGCAGACACTTACCG
>NZ_JBFTRT010000104.1:0-10901 GCF_056399685.1 Pedobacter sp. 01N416 | reverse complement strand
TTCGTATCGATCAATTTATCTTCTAAAAGCGCCATATAGGAAGCCAGTTTAAAAGTTGATCCCGGATCCTGGTTACCTGCAATGGCATAGTTAAATTTTTCTTTATACACCCCTTCTTCTACCTTAGAGAAATTGGCTACTGCACGGATTTCACCTGTTGCCACTTCCATCAGGATTACTGTACCATGATCGGCCTGCGATTTGATCAACTGCTTTTCCAACGCACTCTGGGCCAGATCCTGCATGTTCACATCAATGGTCGAAATAATATCAGCACCGTCTTTTGGCGCTACTTCAGCCTCCTCGTTTACCGGGATATAAACACCCCCAGCGATGCGCTGCATCAACCTTTTCCCGGTTTCGCCGTTGATATACTCTTTATAGGCACCCTCTAAACCCACACCGTTTTTAACATTTTCGTTTTTATACCCAATGGTACGGGCAGCCAAAGCCTGAAAAGGAAGAATCCGTTTATTCTGTTGAACGGCAATTAAACCGCCACTAAACTTACCGATGTTATATAATGGGAAAGTCCTGATGGTTTTAAGATCAGCATAACCTACTTTTCGGTGAATCAGCAAATAGCGCGAGCTGTCCTGACGGCCTTTACGCAGGTATCTAGCATATTCCTTAGCTGTTTTATCCTGAAAAATCTGCGAGAGTTTATAACCTAAAGAATCAACTTTTTCATTGAACACATCTTTATCAGCAATGCCACCGGCGAACATATCCATGCGCAGTTCGTATTCCGGTATCGAAGTAGCCAGTAAACTACCATCGTTAGAATAGATATTCCCACGGGTAGCCTCCACATTTACATATCGTGTAGAAAGACTATCTGCCATAGCTTTCCATTTTTTCCCTTGCACATACTGTACCTGACCAAGGCGTAAAAACACCGCGAAAGCAAAAAGCACAATTAAGCCAAATGCCAGATATACACGAAGCAAGATGTTTGCTCTAATATTCATCGCTTTTAACAATTATTTTTTTTGGTGGTTCAATCAGTTCTTTTATCCCAAGGGTATCTACCTTTTTGGCAACCTCTGTTAGTTTACTCTTGAACATCAGGTCGGCCTTAAGGGATTTATACTCCCATCTTAATTCTTTTACTTCTTTATTTAATTTATCAATCCGGCGAACATTGTTTACCGCAAAATGGCTGTTGGCAATGTAAATCATCCCCAAAAGCGCCAGGAAACACAAATAAGGCAAAGCATCAGTTGCCGCCTCTTTACTTACTAGTCCATCATTAAAAAGCTTGCTGATAAATGAATTGCTATCCATTTTTTCTTCAGCAGTTTTTGGCCTTTTGGGCGCAGCTTTTAACTCTGGTTCAGGCCCAACTTCCTCCTCCTCTATCTCTTCCCTAAACCTGTTCATATCTTTTCTGCTATTCTTAGTTTCGCACTGCGGGCCCTATTGTTTTGAGCAATCTCCTCATCAGTGGCAATTATCGCTTTGCGTGTAATTACATTAAATGGTTTCTGCTGATTTCCAAAAAAATCCTTTTCTACCTCACCCTGAAATTTGCCTTTCGCCATAAAGTTTTTAACCGGCCTATCTTCTAAAGAATGATAAGACATCACTACTAAATGACCGCCCGGCTTCAACACATCAGCAGCCTGCAACAAAAAATCTTCAAGCACCTGAATTTCAGCATTCACCTCTATGCGCAACGCCTGAAACACCTGCGCCAAATATTTATTCTCTTTTCCTTTCGGGATATAACCGGCAATTGCCGACTTCAAACTGTCGATATCGGTAAAAGGCTGCTCTAAACGCGAAGTCACGATGGCACGGGCCAGCGATTTAGCATTCTTCACCTCTCCATAAATCCCAAAGATTTTATGCAGCTTATCCTCTGTATAGGTATTCAATATTTCGGCAGCCGTTAAATCGCGATGCTGATCCATACGCATATCCAGATCGGCATTATGGCGGATAGAGAAGCCACGCTGTGGCACATCAAACTGATGCGAGGAAACCCCAAGATCAGCCAGAATACCATCAACCTGCTTAAAACCTTTTAAGCGGAGATTATTTTTCAAAAAACCGAAGTTCTGGTCGATAAAAATAAAACGATCGTCATCAGGAACATTCGCCTGGGCATCAGGATCCTGATCAAATGCGATCAATCTTCCTTTCGGTCCAAGATGTTTCAAAATCTCTCTCGAATGACCACCACCACCAAAGGTTACATCAACATAAACACCATCAGGTTTAATATTCAAGCCATCAATACAAGGCTGCAACATTACAGGAATGTGGTAATTATTCGCCATCTGCCCCTCCTTTCTTATTGCCCATTACTTTTTGGGCAAGGCTTGCAAAATTGGCCGGAACATCATCAAAAATATCTTCGTATGCTTTTTTATCCCACACCTCGATACGATCCAACTGGCAGGCCAGAACAAGGTCACTACCGATACCCGCATATTCTACCAAAGATTTCGGCAAAAGCACACGGCCGGCAGCATCAAGCGAAAGCTCGGTTGCCCCACGCGTAAAAGCCCGCACAAAGGCCCTATTTTCCTGATCGTAAATATTAAGCTTGGCAAGATCGGCAACAACGGCATCCCATACATTTTTAGGATAGATCACCAGGTTTTTCTCAAAACCACGGTTAATGATCAACCCTTCTTTCTCAGATTCAGGCAATTGTTTCTTAAGCGCAGCAGGTACCATAAGGCGGCCCTTTGCGTCAAGTTTACAATCGAATTCTCCTAAAAGTTGGGTCATAGTGGTATCTACACTTTATATCTAGTGTAAAAGTAAATAGTTCTACCACTTTTTACCACTTTTTACCACAAAAAAGTTTTCCACATCTCTTTTGTTACAATAATGGTCTCACAATATAGTTAGAATAAGACTATCAGCACAAGCAAAAAGCCATTAACAACTGATAATAAGCGGGTTAAAAATATATTACCCAAAAGTGTCACCTCCGCCCAATTTTTCCCATAAATTTAAAGGACGCTAGTAATGAACTCCTTAACAGAGGCCAAAATTTATTCAGATAGCGACCGTCCCTATACTCCAAAAAATCATACCTTTCATTAGACAGCAGCGTGGGTAATACGTTAAAAAAGCAGGGATGGCAGAAAATATCTGTGTTCCCAGGGCAGGGACTTTACCGCAGGTTTCCTTCAGGTTTCACCTCGCGATGGACATTGTTGTTATAAGCTAATAGTTGGCGATTACATACTCCATAAAGAACCCGCATCCAATGTTATTAAGTTAATCGTTTTTAATCACAGATGCACACAGATAAACACGGATTCTATATCCGCATGCATTCTTTCTGCCTGTAGTTCAAACTCTTACATCCGGATAAAAGGTTTTTGGAAATGTATAGTTCAGTACCTGTGGAGGAAGCAGCCCCGCCCCCGCTTCTGCCCCAATTGAAAAAATTGTGGCATCCCGCTAAGGTCGGGTTTAAATCACACCTGTTATTGCTAAATGAGGGGTTTTCCGTGCAACAGGCCTAACCAATTTAGCCCTTGGCAAAGCGGTACCCTGCAATGTCAATAAACTAAGCGTTTTTTAATTACAGATAAGCACGGATTTTCATATCTGTGTGCATCCTTTCTATCTGTGGTTTAATTTATTTTTACTTGTGCCGAATGGCTTAACTTAATGACATTACACTCACACCGTCAAGTTTATCAAATGTATAACACAAAAAAAGAGGCTGTATCATAAAGACAATTTCAACTCAGATACTGTCATATTGAGCCTGTCGAAACATCTTAAAGAGTATTTAAACAGGCCCTTCGACAGGCTCAGGGTGACAAATCTGTATTTATGATACAACCTCTACTAACGTTGTACAAGAGACCTTAATTAATTAACCTTTTTCGCCAAAATTAATTGTGCGCTATGTGGTAGCAAATCATTAATCACATATTCTTTTTCGAAAACGCCGATTTCCTTACCGGTCCATTTATTGCTTAAAGTATATTTTCCGGCAGGTAATTTTATTTTACGGCTAACCGGAGCATCACTTGCGTTAAACACTGTGTATTCAATGTGATCTTTAAAATTAATAATACCTACTTCAAATTTTTCGTTTTCGAACCTGGCCGACTTTCCTGTTGGGGGAATCATCTTTTTAAGAATTGCCAGTCTTTCTGGCTTAATTGTAGTCAGGTCATCACCACTCAATAACATGCCGCCCGAGGCATACACTGTTGTAGCATGGTATAAAAATTCATTTTCTGGCAACACAACTTTCTTTGCTGTAGCTGCATTACCTCCCTGATCCATTACATCTTCGGCACCATTATCAGTTAAGAGAATACAATCCGGATCGTTCCACCATAACCGTCCATTCTGCCAGCCCCTGAGTAGGTTTTCTCTTCCTATATTCCGGAACGATTTCCAGTCACGCCAGGTATCCATAGAACTTCTCGAACCATGAATTAAACCCAGCGAGCCCCATATTGGATGGTTACAACCCAGTATAAAGGCATCTCCAGAACCTTTAAGTATGGCTTCCATACCCCGGCGATAAGCTTCGATTCTGGTCGCCTTTTTATCGTAATGTACACCACCATGCATAGCGCCCCAATAATTGGCATCAAGCTTAAAATAAGTAACGCCCCATTTTTGACGCATGGTTTTAAAAAGTTCGGTATAATATTGCTGAACTGCCGGGTGTGTACCATCTAATACATACCATGGCCCTAAGCGCCAACCTCCAAAACCTATTTTATCAGAACGTAGCGGTTTGCCAGTTTCATCCTTAACAAACCAATCGGGGTGGTTTTTGAATAATTCGGATTGTGGACTGGCCACAAATGGCGCTACCCAAATGGCAGGTTCTAAACCTTTATTTTTAATATCGTGCAGTACCTGCGCAACATCGCCTCCAAAAGCTTTTCCTTTTTCGAGCCAATCGCCCATCCAGGGCTGGTAACCATCATCAATTTGTATGTATTTTAGCTGTGGCAGGTTTTTGGCAATCCAATTGGTATTATCTGATACATTTTTGGCTGTAACSGCCGGGCCAAAGCAATACCATGAACACCAGCCCATTGGCACCGGATCGTGCTTTAACCGTGGGTGATGTTTAGAAATAGCTTCGGTTAAACGATCGTAATTTTTTTCCCGGTCGTTACTTGTTGTTACCAAAAACTCTTCCAGGCTCCAGGTTTCGCCAGGCTGCAGCACCAGGTTTTCGCAATCGAGCGAAATACGGAGGCGTTTGGCATCGAAAGAAAATCTGGATATAAATCTTTTACAAGATGTTGTAGCCAATAACACCCTGTTATTTTCGGGGAGTTGCAAGGTCAACATGCCGTATGCCGTCCGCAAATTTTCAGGTTCCGGTATTTTATAATGACTTCTGTCGGGGTAGGTACCCCAATCTTCGGGTTTGCCCAGCGTGCCGCCTATCTGTCCCAGTTTTTGAAAAGCTTCTCCATAAATTTTGGTAGTATCGGCCAATTGATGTTGTAGATCGAATACCACTACTTCTTTTACCTGTACGGCTTTAGCTGAAGTATTTTTAACTGAAAGTGCACATAAATCGCTACTCCATTTCCTGCCTACTATGAGTGCCTCTGCCGCAGCGCCATTAGTTAGGATAACTTTGGCTGGTGCATCTTTTAAACGCTGTACAAATCCGTCTGCCAATCCGTTGTTATCAACACTACATGACAGACTAATTACCCCTAAAGCAGTGAAAAGCATGAGGCTTACCAGGTATTTTTTCATTCGGTAATAATTTAATTTTTTATTGCAAAATACGATTTAATCCAAATATTTTATTCAACCCGCACCCCATGTATTGCTATTTACAGGTATTGTAAATCAATTAATGCAAGTGGCCGTTCAATTTGTGTGGTAATAGATCACGCAACTACACTTAAAACCCTCTAGGCATACATATTTTGATAAATCTTCAAAGAAGGGTACTTCAAAATCTGCAAGTGGTACTTAATATCCCCCTGCAATATCTCTGTTTAAGCTGATAGTAGTTTTTCTTTCTCCGTTGACAATTGAATATAGTTTCCATTTATTATTATCAACCTGTTCCAGTTGCCAGCTATTTGCAGGGTCTGCCAGCTGCATTTTTACACTTCTGGGAAAGGCATTGGCAGCTCTTGCATTTTCCCAGGTTCTTATTACTTTAAAAATAACATCTTTCTGCGGGCAGCTTTCAACATCCTTTTGATTTACTTTTAAACTGTATGTCGTACCAACCCCCACTGAAATCGCCTGTATATGCTCATACTCTTCAACCTTAGATTTAGCGTTGATCGGGAAGTTGCCGCCCATGCCCACCGGGAAATAATTAGCATAACATACATCGCGAAGATCTTTTCCCTGGCTAGTCGTACTGCCCCATTCGCGGGTTTCAGCGTCGTATAGATTTTTCCCGCCACCAACATTCCAGATGCTCTGATAATGCCATGACCCTTCGGATAAGGTAGCACCCGTGAAACGGATGTAAGGAACACCCAACTGCGCAGCTTTTTCGAACATTTTACCAAAAAAACGTTTAGCCGAATAATAACCGTGGCCATTATTGAACAAAAACTCCTGTCCATCAAAGTCATAATAAGCAAGGCCGTTAATTTTACAGATTTCAGCAAAGTGTTCGGCTATTTTGTCCTGAAGTTGCATGTTTGGGATGAGCCCGTCATAACCATAATTAACCGTTACCTGAAGTTTATAAATAGTATCCCCGTCGGCGTGGTTTGAGGCGGTGGTTTTCCAATATCCGCGCTTCACATTCAAAAGCCTATAGGGTTTTTCTTTGGAAACGCCCATATAATGGATAAGTTCTTTACCGATTTTGACCATATTTAAGTTGGCGCAATGACCTTCCCAGCTGGCAATCTCATCCATGTAAGCCGGGTTGTCGACCAAAATTACTGTGTCTGTTGGACTGATACTTTTTACCAGCAGGCGTTTTTGCTGATAACACAGGCTATCGCTCGGGATTGGACTCGCATCCATAGTGCCAGGGGCCAATGCAGTGGTAATAGGTGTTCTGCCTATACTGATACCCTGTTTGGCCGCCATATCAGAAAATTCCTTATGGGAAACATTTCCGTTTGTTAATTTTATCGGCTTTTTCTCAAAGTTCCTTCCGTCAATGTAACCGTTATTGCCACGATCCGCTCTTAAGAAACCCTGATCATATAAGCTTATGGTTTTAAAACCCAATCTTGATGCATAAGAGATCGTGCTGTCATTTAAATTACCACTGGTTAGAAGGTCAGGAACAAAAGCAGCCGGGTCTTTTATCCATTTCCCGTTAATGGTCGGATGCGGGAGTTTTTCTGCTAAGACAATTTTCTGAATCACATCCAGCAAAGCTGTACTGTCCGGACTTCCCCATAAGGCTACGGATGATCCGATATAATCTACACCTGGTAATGGCTGCACCTGCAAATGGTTTGGGGTGTTGGCAGCCATATTGGGAATGAGCGAAAAATAAACCTCTCTTTCAAAACCACGGTCCCTTGATTGATAAGAGAGCGATATTCTTCCATTTTTATCCACATTAGCTGCATTGCCATACATTATCCGGTACCAGGGTTCTTTGTGTGCATAAAAAGCAACATCGCTGATACCATTCCCACCCAATGTAAATATCTGACCTTCATGAAGGTTGGAAGGTAAGGGAAACCGTTTAGTATCGGGACTGTGAACAACATATTGAAACGGCGCTGCATCGCCGATTGTTTCTGCTTTTCCGCCCAGGGTATTATCGTTTAAGGCCATCATACCGATGGAGTAGTTTACGGCAGCACTTGTATCTCTTGCCACACCGATGATTTCTCCAAACAGATTGTTGATGCTGGTATGTAYCGGCCCCCATTCGATCACATCAATCCCTTTCCGGTTGGTAAGCGACAACAGGGTTAATTTGAAATATTTCGCTTTGGCTTCCAGTTTAACAGTAGCCACCGAACCATTGGCATAATATAACGAGAGTGTTTTTTTATTTTTTATATAAACCGCTTTTGTGGGTTCGAAGTATTTTTTTTTAGTATCACTATATAAACTCAGTAAAGGCGAGGGCTTTTCTGTTAGACTAAATTCCTTGTATGGTGCCTTAGTCTTGTTTTTCATACTGGTGACAAAACCTTTGTTATCGACCCTGATCTTGAAATAATCCGTAGAAAAATCGGTCTGGCTATAACCTTTTACCGAAAACCAACAGGTGACTGCCATTAGCAGAACAATGGCTTTTAGGGTGGTATTAAAAAAACTATTTTGCATTTCAGGTATTTATTTCTGTGTGTGTGGTTTGTGTGTTGTAACTTGTTAAAGTTACTTAAAAATAAAAGCAGGTGGATCTGGTCATATCCACCTGCTTGATTATTGGTATTTTATTGCAGTGGATCAAAAGAACCACCCCATTCTTTATTTTGTGGCAATTGGTCAGGCTCAATAGAAATCTGTGCCGGATTTAAAGAGTTAAACCAGTAACTAGTGCTTAAGTTATAACTTTGATTGGTAGCGGCTGTTTTATCCAAGTTCTCCATAATAACTGCAGAGAAATTGGCTCTTACAGCAGCAGTCATAATGTTGTCTGTGTTGCTAGGTAATGTCGCACCTTTATTTAACATTAATAATAAAGTTTTCCTGGTACTTTGGCTATTTAAGATATCGTAACGTTTCCATCTTCTTAAATCATTAAACCTAAAGCCTTCAAAAGCAAACTCTACCTGGCGCTCATTCATAATCGCAGTACGAAGATCGGTTTGAGAAACTGCTGTAATACCATAATTAGAACCAGCACCAGCAGCAATACCAGCACGTTGACGAATGGCATACAAAGCAGTTAACGCCTCGTTACTTTTGCCTATTTCATTTGCGCATTCGGCAAGGTTTAAAAGTAACTCGGCATAACGCATTGGCGAGAACCAACTTTTAGCACCAGAAGCTACACCTACTAAAGCATTTCTGTCTATAAGTGTATCTAAACCTTTACGTTGAAAAAATCCTGTTGCACAGTTTTCATCTCCATTTTGGATAAGTGGCGAAATACCTTGGAATAAAGTATTATCTCTTGACGGAACCGTAGTACTTGGTGTTGCAGTATCTTTCCATGTCCAGGCCAGCCAGTATGTACGAGATCTTGGATTTGTCATACCTATTGTATTTATATCTGGCGTAGGGTACACGGTACCACCACAATATATGGTTGCATAAAAACGATCATCTCGTTTGGTATAAAAATCTGTTAAAAACTGCTGATTATACGCAGCATTAGATAATTGATTTTTATCATATTGCATCGGGCTTCCATCACGTTTTGGATAAGCAAGCAATAATGATAATATTGGTTGATTGTTATTTGTGCTTCCGTTTGTAAATGGAAGGGGTCTAATAGCAGCAAAGTTAATATAAGCGTCAGGATAGTAATATTGCCTAGTCATAATTTGCTCTTTATTTGCCGAGTACCAAATTAACTTGTAGTTTGGAAACAGACCAAAACCTCCGGCATCTGCAGCTTGTACCGCAGTTTTAGCCGCGTTGTAAGCATTTGTCCACCTCGTTTGGTCGTTTGCAGGGTTAAATAATGGGCTTGCATACCATAAAAGCACTCTTGCTTTAAAACCAAGTGCGGCTACACGGTTAATTCTACCGTAATCAATCCCAGTGTAATTGGGTGGTAAAGCAGCAGCGGCTTCGTCCAAATCTTTTATAATTTGCGTAACACATTCAGATGTTTTACTACGTGCTACTTTCAACGAGTTTGGATCGTCAGGATTTTGTGTTTTTAAGATTAATGGCACACCACCAATAGATCTTACCATTTCCCAATAAGCCCAAGCCCGCCAAAATTTGGCCTCGCCTGTTAACCTGCTTTTGGTACTTGCACTGAGTACCGATGCGGGTAAACCAGCCAATTGATCCATAAAATAATTGGTTTTGTCGATATAGGTGTAGTTTAAATTAGTGAAGTTTTTTGTTACATCAACTATACCCATCTGAAAATTGGTTAAGTTTCCTCCGGTTCCGTTAATACCTTCGTCAGCATCTGCGCCACCGCTCAGTTCCCATCTGGGCATAAGGCCACCATATACATCGTTTAAATAAGCCTTAATTAAAACAGAGTCTGTCCATACATTACTTGGATTTATAGTTGCCGTATTTTGATAATCCAATCCTTTTTTACAAGACGAGCCTAATAGAATTAGGGCGATGTACAGGATAAATTTATTTTTATTTAGATATTTCATTTTGATTTCCTTTTAATGTTAAAATTTAGAAAGTTACACTAACACCAGCATTGTATGATTTGACAATTGGGAAAGACGTGCCAGTCTGCATTTCAGGATCATAGAATTTTTTATTGAATTTACTGATTACAAAAAGGTTAGATCCGGATACATAAAAACGGATGTTGTTTACGTATTTTTTATACAATTTTTGAGGAACATTATATGCAACATTTAAAAACTTTAAGCGTAAAAAGCTTGCATCTGCCAACCAAAAATCACTACCTGCAGTATTAACCGCCCATGCTTCATCATTTACACTGTATCGAGCAGGTAACCAAGAGCTATTAGGGTTATTTGGGGTCCATGATTGATCGTACCATGGTTGCCACATCCTGTTCCATTCTACCCCCCCAGACAAATCACGGTAAGATTTTTTGTAACCAAATGCACCATTAAAATTAGCCGTAATGCTTAATCCTTTCCACTCCGCATTTAAGGTTACACCCAATACTTTTGCATTATTGCTTTTGTTTAGTACTGTTATGTCTTGGTCGTTAATGGTATTGTCTCCATTAAAGTCTTTATATGCAAACTGTCCGGGTTTAGGTACACGGCCATTGAAATTATACCCCGGATGAGCAGCCAATAATGCATCAACATCAGCTTGCGATCTAAGCATGTGATCAACCGTGTAGCCAGTAATATAAT
>NZ_JBFTRT010000103.1:0-10959 GCF_056399685.1 Pedobacter sp. 01N416 | reverse complement strand
GATAAGCACTTTTCAGCGGCGCTAAATTGAACATATCATATTAAAGTTAAGTTAAGACTAAATTAATATATTAATTGAATGTTCATTCAATCTATTAAGAAAAATAAATTTGCAGAATACAACTACTTTTGATTAGTTTGCCTAATTAAATTAACTGCACGATGGGACGTAAAAGTCTAAAAGAGACAAGACGACTGGAAATTATTAAGGTATTTTACCAGGTGGCCAAGAAAGAGGGTTACGAAAATACCTCTATTGCGAAGATTGCAAAGGTGATGGATATTAACCCAAGCCTTATTATTCATTATTTTGAAACCAAAGAAGGACTTACCTATGAACTGATCGATCATATACTCGATCGGTATTTATTGATTTATACGATAAAGCACAAAGGGAAAGCAAAACTAGATGATTTACAGGGCACTATTGAAATGCTGTTTTCTAAAAAATGGAACCTGCTTTTTGATGATGGATTGTTTTATACCTTTTATGCTTTGGCATTCAGGGAGAAAAAGATCAAGTTGAAGTAYAAACTTATTTTGGATGCCCTCCGCAATGGTCTAGCTTTAATGATTGAACAGTGCAACGAACAGGATATTACACATGTGGAGAACCCTCAGGTTGCCGCTGATTTTATTTTTGTACTGGTTGATGGTGCATATTTTTACCTTTCAATGGAAAGCGATAAAAAAGCATATTTAGATCGTTTAGCGTATTATAAACAAAAGGCATATGATGCTCTTTCTATACCACCCCTTAAGGCTGTTTCTGCTCCCGTTTGCTAAACTGCCTGCTTAAAGCATACAAACCAATAGACATCCAGAGCACATTTGCTGCGGCATTTGGTAGATCGTGGGTGTCTAACGCAGTTATAGCTAAACATAAACCACCCAGTATGTTAAGTGCCTGAAAAGAGAGAGAATCGGCACGGATTAATTTCATGCTTAAAAAAAGGTACCCAAGTGTACAAAATAGCACTCCAGACCATCCGATAATTGACATCACTAAATTCATCATGTTGTATTGTTTGCTAGTAAAGCTATGAAATAATGTGATTACATCTATAGGAATCAGCGGGCAAAAAATCACTTTGGTTTAGATTTTTGCAGCCTAAATAATTGCTGAAATAGATTTGTTTGCTGCGTCACATATTTTAAACAGCACTGTGTATTTTAAACACAAACTGTTATATTTAGCTGAAACAAAAGTAAATATGGATTTGAACATGGTTACCCTCAGCGTGATCAATTACATTAATGATTATGATTATTATAACTCGCTTACAGATTTAAATAGCGATACAAATTCAAAATCTTTTACCAAACTGAACGAAATTAGGGAAAGGAATAAACGTCATATTACAGAGCTTTTTCCTAATGTGAAATTTCGCGATAGTAAAAACCAGCTACTTGCAGTGGGCAGTTTTAAGCATGCGGTTAAAGCAAGGATCGAAACATTATCGAAGAAGGAAATAGAAGATTATCTCGAAACATTTAAAAAAGATGCTAAAAAAATAGCCAGGTTTTATAGAAGGATCAGGAAATAACTGCGAAAATTCCCTGATACTGAGGTGATAAACCTGTTTTGGTATTGAACAGGTTATTTTATATTAACATTAGCACTGTATTTTTGGTTATCTATATGGTTAGTATAAGTTTTCAATTTTTTGTATCATGACAGCAGCAATCGATTCAATCGGCAACGACCATTTTCAAGGCGTATGCCCATGTGGTAAGGGTGATAAATCGGATATGGAAAGAATTCCACGGACATTTATGATGAAAACCCTGTTATTCTGGTTACCCGTGAAACGTTATAGGTGTTACCGCTGCATGCGTAACCGCTGGGTACTTGGAAGAAAATCACATCAAATCAGCCGATAAAAATCTATTCGTGTAAAACCAGGATTGCTTTTACTGATTTGTTTAATACCTGATTAACCGTACTACTGGTAAATAACCGGTAAATAATATTGTGGTGATGTTTAACTAAACAAAGTATATCAGTGTGGTTGTTTTTAATGAAATCCATAATACCGTTTGGAGCACTACTGTCCATAATGTAGTTAAATTCTATTTCTGTATCTGGAAGTAACGCTCTAATTCTTTTTTCTCCGGTTTGGATATGTACCTCATCCGATTTCTCAGCAACATAAAGTACCTGCATTTTTCTTGTACCCGAAGCTTTTAAGAGTTCGCTCAGTGCTGTAATATCTTTAGGTGATAAAACGGTTTCATAGTCTGTGGCCAGTGTAATAATCGGGAAGTTTGTAAAACTGCTTTCTAAAGGAACAATTAGCGTTGGGATTCTCATTTTAGTAACCACCATACTAGCGTTGCTACCCACAATACCACTAATGCCGGTTGCCCCGGTAATGCCCATTACCAAAAGTTCTACCGGATTGTTTTCGGTATGATTGGTAATTACTGCCCTTAAAAAACCAACATCGCATTTAGTTTCCAATTTAATATCAGTGTGGTTTTCTTTTGCTTTAATGTTTTCGGCCCATTCTTTTAAGGCGATCCTTTTGTTTTCGTAATAGGATTCGATAAAAATGGCATTATAGGTACTGTTGTTTATGCCTTCGGTAGGGTGGATGGCGTGGATGGCCACAACCTCCATTTTTAATGTTTTTGCCATAGCCAAAGCGTAAGCCAGGGCATTTCCTGCACTTCTCGAAAAATCTGTTGCTACAAGTATCTGTTTCATTTTTTGAAGGATAAAATGGGATTTGAAAGAGGTTAGATAAACAAATGAAAAAGCATAAATAACAAGATGGCTAAAACGATCGATACCGGCAGAGTAAGTATCCAGGCTAAGCCAATATTTTTTAAGGTATTATTGTTTAAATTTTCTTTTCCGCCAGAGGCCACCATGGCACCGGCTATTCCGCTCGATAGTACATGTGTGGTACTTACCGGTAATCCGAAGGCGGTACTTAAACCGATGGTAGATGCGGCTACAATTTCAGAAGTTGCACCCTGAGCATAATTTAAATGTTCATTTCCAATCTTCTCGCCAATGGTAACCACTATACGTTTCCAACCGATCATGGTGCCAAGGCCCAGTGAAATGGAAATTAAAAGTACAACCCATAAAGGTGCAAACTCAACCACTTTAGCTAATTCGGTAGTATTATCAGCAAGAAGCTGATCGTCTGCTTTGTTAATTATCAGTGTTTTATCTGTCCTTACTACTTTTACCGAAGCAATTACTTCTTCTATCTGCTTACGGAAAAGATAGGTATTTTTTTTATCTGTTTCATTTTTTAGCGACAGGTGGAATTTAGCCTTATCTATTTTAGTTACCAGTGTATTAATATCCAATCTTTTGCCCTGATTAAGCGCTGCTGTTTTTTGAAGTACCTGTTCGGTTTGGTTCAATTGGAAAAGTACTTTATCATTCGGGATATGGTGATTTACTGCAAATTTTGCAGGCAAAAAAGCAATCAGGATCAGCATAAGCAAACCAACACCCTTTTGTCCGTCGTTACTGCCATGGAAAAAGCTAACTAAGGTACAAGTGGTGATGAGTAAGCCCCTAATGAGTAAAGGAGGACGGTCGTTTTCACCGTGTGGGATATGGAAAAGCGCATGATACTTTACGGTATGTTTTAAAAAGTACATCAGCAAAACGGCAAGTCCAAAACCAATAATGGGCGATAAAATTAACGATAAGCCAATTTCTTCGGCCTTGCCCCAGTTTACGCCTTTACCTCCGTAGTACCAGGTAAAGGCCAGGCCAGCACCAATCATAGCGCCTATCATAGTGTGCGAACTCGAGCAGGGGATACCCAAATACCAGGTACCCAGATTCCATGCGATTGAGGCCAGTAAAACGGCCAATACCATAGCAGCACCCACGCCAATAGGAAGGTTCATTAAGGCATCTAATGGAACAAGTTTTAAAATGCCCATGGCTACGGCAATCCCACCGGTAAATACACCCATAAAATTCCAGAACCCCGACCATGGAATAGCGATAACAGGTCTAAGTGCTTTGGTATAAATCACTGTAGCTACCGCATTGGCCGTATCGTGGAAACCGTTAACAAATTCGAAACCAACCACGGCAAGTAAGCAGATTATAAAAATGATGACAAGAGGAGTACTTAAATCGGTGTTTCCCAGAAAGGGAATGATGTTGCAGAACGACGGCATAAGATCAGTTTGGATATCCATAGCAGATAACGGTATCTGCGCTATTCAAATAAATGAATAAGTAGCTGATTTAAATCGTGTTGTAGGTTAAATGATTGTTATCAATAGGTTAATGCGCAAATTGTAATAAAAGAAAAAGGGAACACCTAGTGCAATTGCTTGGTTTTCCCCATTTTCTATAAAATAAATATAAATCCTATTGAAAATACTGAGAAAGATCTGTTAATCTTCCACCTGATACATAAATAGATCTGGTTGGAGTGGTAACAGCTGTTCTGGCATCTGCAATTACAAATAACTTTGATTTTCCTGCTTCAAAATTTATCCCGTTTTCAGCAAAGGCTGCAGTGATTCTACCCTCATTAGGCTTTAGCGTATAACCATTAAGCACTAAAGGAGTACCAGGAGTATAAGGCTCGGTATTGGTTCCTTTTTCAACAATATCAAAACTGTAAATATAATTTGTCCCTGGTAAAGGAGGTAGTTCTATCGAATTAAAAGATCCATTTTTAGGTAAGGTAAATCTAAGCTCGGGTGTTACTTTTGCTCCGGCAGTTGTATTCGATGCAGTTTTAAGCCTGGTATAGAAAACAAGGTCTACATCAACATTTTTAAATTGATTCGGAAATGTAGTTTCAAATTTAGCTGTCAGCATCATGTTAGCAAGATTAACAGGTGGATCAACTTTTACATTATCGACTATTTTAATGCCATCAAAAAAGAAGCCGATATTTTGCTGTGCCGTGACCGATTCGATTGTTTTGGTTAAGAGAATAGCAGTTTCTCCTTTTTTGCGGACGGTGATTTCTCTTGTAGTACCTTTATCAATCAGGACGGAAGATAATTTATCTATGGCGCCATTACCTGAAGAAAATAGAGTCCCATCCAACAGGAATTCGAGTTCGCCAGATAGTGCATAGCCTTTAAGTCTTAATGAAATGGCATTGTTATATATTTTGGTCCCATCATAAAACAGGCTAATATTCTGATCGAATGGAGTAGCCATAATGGTTCTGGTAAGCAATATTTCGGAAGTACCCTTTTTTCTGATCTTTAAAACGGCATTCTGGTCTTTTACGGCAAGCAAGGTTTTTAAACTGATGCCACCTGCGGGCGGAGTAGCTATTATACTGTCTTTATATAGGTATTCGAGCTCAACACTGGTTGTCCCACTAATGCTTAGCTGGATAATTTTAACTGGTTCTGGCTGTAGGAGTTCTGCTTTGCGACAAGATAAACTTAAGACTGCAAGAGTAGAAAGAAAGAAAAGGGTAAAAATTTTTAGTTTCATATAAAGTGTCATTACATTTAAAAACAGTTGCCTGTTTTTATAATAAAGAGACCATACCCTAGGGTATAGCCTCTTTGTGTTAAGAGAGAAAAAAATTAGAATACAAGTTTAGACCAGCCAGCTGACCAGGTTGGTAAAGTAACCGTAGCTGGAGAACCTGGCGTGTTGTACCATGGTTGGCTTACACCAAAATAACTTGCATTGGTTGGGTTAACAACTAATGAGTTACCACCACCATCAACGTAAGTGCCAGATGCTGTAGTGATTGCGTTAACGAAACCATGAACAGATGTAGTACTGATACTTGAAACACCGGCTGGAGCATCTGCATCAAATGCGATACCTGTGTTGTAACCAGAAACAATTACATCGATCAAATCAACTTCAGAACCTCTACGCTCGCGGATACCGTTACGGTAACCTAAACCGGCAATACCTGAAGGATTTTCAGTTCCGAATATACTTACGTTAATTAAAGTTGGGTGTGTTTTAGGGGTTAGGCTAAATGTAGCATCTTCTGCAGTCGCATTGTTATCAGATTCGATACCGTTAGAATCGCTGTTACCACCACTTGTACTGTGGGTTGAATTTTTATCGGCAATGGCTACTGCATCACTTAATGTACCTGTAAAACCATTGTCGAAATCAAATTGATCATCATCAGAAGCTAAAGCAATTAAATTGCTTGCGTTAACTGTACCACCGAAAAATTCGAATCCATCATCAAGACCGTAAGAAACCTGTACGTGATCGATAGTTGTACCGCTACCTACACCGCCTAAAGTTAAACCGTTAACCTCAACGTTTGGAGCCAACTGGAAACCAGCATACTCAATACGTACATATTGGAAGGTACCACGGTTATCGGCATCGTCAGAACCTCCGTAATGGAATTTAGATTCGTTAGCTAAACCTTCAATCAGTTTATCACCAACGTTGATCGTTGCATTACCTAAAATAATGGTACCACCAAAATCACCAGGTTTACCTGTTGTGCTGGCATCACCATCTAAAAGGTAACGGCTGGTGAATACAATCGGATCGTTAGCTGTACCAACAGCATTAATGGTACCGTCTTTTGCAATAACCAATACACCGTTCTGTACACCAGGAGTATTAACTGATGCTTTGATATAAGTACCAGCCTGGATGGTTAATGTTGCACCGTTTCTAACCGTTACTACACCACTAATTTCGTAAACATTTCCTGGGGTCCAGGTAACAGAGCTGGTAATGTCTCCGCTAACGGCTACAACAGGTAATGATGATTGTGAATAATCTGCGGCTGAAGTGCTGCGGTTGCCAAATGCAGGAGAACCACCTTCATTTTTTTTACAAGCTGTAAAAGAAACAGCAACAATTGATAAAAGACCGATTAAATTTTTGAAATTTTTCATTTTCGTTTTTTGTTTTTCATAGGATCTTATAGGTAGGATCCATGTTTTTTAGGTTGATTTTTTTCGTTATTTAGAGGTAAGGGCAGATAATTCCTTCTTTTTTATGGAAATAAAGGCCTACATATCGCTAAATAGGATGTTTTTTATATCTTAGTATTTCTTTATTGATAACTAAGAAGAGCTGTTAGCCGCCCTTGGCTTTTAACAGTAGGTTTTTTAAATATTTCAGGTTTATCCTGGATTGCCGTTCCACTAGAAATGATCGGTTTAAACGAAGGGTTCTGGTACAACCTTTCGTTTTTTTATGGCTATGCAGGAAACTTCGTTCCTCCTTTCTGATTAACTGGTTTAACCTTATTTATACTGTTTTTCATGGTAGTTTTAAAAATTGTAGGTAATAGAGGTACTGTATGTACGGCCGAATTTTTGAGAGAACAGGACCTGATCGCCATCTTCCAATTTGTTTGTAAAGCCGGGTTTTAAGCGGTTTAAATTACTATAGTCAGCCGTTCCGGGAACATAATCGGGATTACGCTCATAGCTTCCTGTATTTCTGAAAATAACCGATGCTTTATTAAGCAGATTGCCCGCATTTACCTTTACCTCGAACCTTTTTTTATAAAATTTATAACTCACCTGTGCGTCAATCTGGTCTCTCGGGTTTTCGTATTCGATGCGGTTAAGCTCTGCACTAACAAGTGTTGTTTTCCGCCCTGATTTATTGTAGGCAATATTAAACCCAAAATGCTCATCCAAATACTGTAAACCTGCGTTGATGAGGTAAGGAGATTGCCCGTACATATTTCTTTTTACTTTGGTATTTACAACCATTTCGTTTCCATCAGGCCCAGCTGCTTTATAAGTACCTACAACATCGGCAGTTTGCAAAGTGAGATTGCCATAAAGGGTAATGCGTGATAAAAACGGATTGCTGGTAATAAAGCCAAGGTTTTTCCTGAGTTCGAATTCTAAACCATAAACTTTAGCTTCATCAGAATTTAAGATGTAGTAAAAACCACTATTTCCGTTCGATAAACTAAAAGTAACTTCAACAGGCTTATCAAAGCGCTTGTAAAAGGCACTAGCCGAAATGATTTCACCTAACCCTGGGAACCATTCTACTTTAAAATCGTAATTTTTAATTTGTGTACTCACTAATCCTTGATTACCAAACTGCGCATCGAACATAGGATCATACCTGAAAAACTGACTGTTATCCATTAACTCAGGTCTGATGGTTGTGTTAGAAAAAGCAGCCCTAATATTGATCGCTTTGGTTGGGCTATAAGTAAGGTTGGCCGATGGTAACCACCTCCATTTCTTTTCGTATGGCAACGCAAAAGAACTTGCTCCCCTTACATTAATATCATTACGTAATTCGGTGTATTTATAATATTCGGCTCTAACGCCCCAAACCAGGCGCAGTTTTTCGGCAAGGCGGTTATCCAGCATCAAATAGCCAGCCTGTGTAATGCTTTTACCTTTATAGCCATTTAGAAAATAATTGTTTATATAGTAATTGTAACCGTTATTACCAATTTTTGCTGGATCAATCATTTGGGCAATTGGGATATACCTTAAACTATCGGCTATTGTTGGGCTTTGAACCAATGATGCAATTTGCCAGTTTAACGATCCTTCCTTATGTATACCAAAATAACCTGTTTTGAAGCTGTTGTTTAATGGCCCGGTTTTAAATGGTATGCTGGCATCTCCATTCCACGAAAAATGATGTTCATTATTACTATAGTTATGGCGTGAAGTGGGTTTTATATAACCTTCTGATTGTGCGCTCGCTCCATAAAAGTATTCGTAATCGTTACCTACTTTTTTTAAGTTCTGTGCAGCAATGCCAAGATCTTTTTCTTTCCGGTCTATAGATGTTCTGGATAAATTCCATTCTAACTTTACCTTTCCAACCTGGTGCTGACCGTTCAGCTTATTTTGTGACAAATCTGTATAGGTAGGATCGTCTGCTTCTATAATTCTGTTGGGTTTTAAGCCAGCAGCAAAGAAATTTCCACCTTCGTCAGTGTCATAACCAATGGTTCGGACAAGATCGTTGTTGTAGATATGCGTATAGGTATTGCGGAAACTGAATCGGTTTTTATCCAATTGTAAACCCACATTGATCATTGCTGCAAGGGTGGTATTGAACATGTATTTGGCACCAGTGTTGGTTGTATTGGGGTTCCAGTCGCTTCTGGTTTGCTGTTCAATTGTATTGATGTTCTGGTTGTTGCGATAATTTAAAGATGCGGTAAAACCAAGTTTTTTGTTATTCGTGGTATCGATACCAATTATCTTCCCAATAGTAAACTGATAGTTTTGCGATGGGGCAGTTTTATATTTATACATCGTAAAATTATCTTTGGTAAACTTCTGGCTCTGTGCAATCAGCTTTTGCTTATACTGCTCATCTGTAAGGGTATTATTGGGTGAAATGGTACGGTCGGTGTGTTGTAAATCGGCAGGGAATTTTCTTCTTCCGTCGTCAAATCCGAAATAATCATATTTACCGCGCTGATGGCTTAAAAAATCTTTACCTGTGCTTTCATCGTTGTAAGCAGTACCTGCAGTAAAACCCATGAAATTTTCAGTGGGGATGTCTTTAGTGTTAATTTGGATCAATCCACCACCAAAACTGCTGTTCATATCAGGAGTAACTGTTTTGCTGACAACTACATTGTCAACTAGGCTGGAAGGAATGAGATCGAAAGAGAAATTGCGGGTTTGGGCTTCTGTGCTTGGCAGGGTAATCCCATCTAACTGGGCAGTGTTGTAACGTTCGCCAATACCACGCACAAGTACCAGTTTATTATCTATTGAGCTTAGCCCACTAATGCGTTTCAAACTTTCACCAATGTTTTTATCCGGTGTTCTGCCAATTTGTTCTGCGCTGATGCCATTGCTGATTTCGGAGGCGTTTTTCTGCCGGGCCAATAAACCCTCAACTGATGCTTTTTTGTAACTGGCCGTTACCACCACTTCCTGAAGGCCTTTTGCATCAGGTTTTAACGAAATGTCTAATGGTGTATTTTTGTCTGCCTTTACGTTTACCTCGCTAATGCGTTGGGTAACAAAAGAAATATAACTAACCTCTACAGTATAAGTACCAGGTTCAATGCTTAAAGTATAACTTCCATCACTGGCGGTTTGCGTGGCTTTGCCTGTTTGGATAACCTTTATGGAGGCACCAGGAAGGGTTTCACCTTTTTCATCAAGTATTTTCCCCGATATGCGTCCAGGTTTTACCGGATCAGGAAGTTTGTAAAGCAATATGGTATTGGTATCAGCAAACCTATAGGCTACCCTGGTTCCTGAAAGTATTTTTTTGAGGATCAGTTCAAGGGGCATGTTTTTTACCTCGAGGCTTATTCTGCTGTTCTGGCTAAAAATCGATTTATTGTAATTAATCGACAAGCCTGCTTTTTCCTCTAAAAGACTAAGGGCATCCGAGATGCTCATTTCGGCTATTTTGATGCTTACACTACTTTCTCCTGGTGTTTGCTCAAAGTTTCTTGCTAATGCCTGATTTGACAAAAGGGCGCACAACACCAACATAAATGCCGCTGGCCTGTAATCGAAATTGATAATATATTCTTTTATATATTCATAAAACCCTATTTTCATAGGTTCAAGATGTTTTTTAATTCTCACGGGTTAAAAACTTTTGTTTAGGAGCTGGATTGTTCGAGCAATCCGGCTCCATGTTTGTGTTAAGAGGTTTAATTTATTTTTCATAGGTGTAAATCCGGTAATAATGCGCAGGTATGTTGCGCGCTCAAGTATAAGCTAACCTATCATTGGCAGCCCTCCCCCCATACGGTAATTGTTTTAGTACCGGTATCTATTTTGTATTTCAGGTGTTTCCCACTCATTACATGTAGCTCTTTCATCACATTGGTAATACTTTTGTTCGAAAAGGTGGCATTAAACCTGCATTGATTAAGTTTATTACTCTTCAGCTCAATGTGTACATTGTAATATCTTTCCAACGATTTGAGCATATTTGGTAGCGTTACATCTTTAAAAGCGAAGCTATTTTTGATCCAGGCATTTACTTCTGTTATCCGTTCAGTATGTACAGTATAATTACGTTCCTTTAAAT
>NZ_JBFTRT010000102.1:0-10972 GCF_056399685.1 Pedobacter sp. 01N416 | reverse complement strand
ATCTAACCGTGATAAAACCGTTTAATTGCAATAATTTTAGTTTTGAAGAAATACAGCTCTCTTAAAGAGATTCAAACACGCATTGCGCAAAAGCAATTAACTTTACCCGATTTATTAGCTTATTATTTTAAGCAAATTGAAAATAATGAACACCTCAATGCATTTAATGAGGTGTTTTTTTTATCGGCCGAAGTTCAGGCGAAAGCGATACAGCAAAAAATAGAAGAAGGTACTGCAGGCAAACTTGCAGGAATGATAATTGGTATTAAAGATAATATCTGTTATAAAGACCATATCGTTACTGCGTCGTCAAAAATGCTCGAGGGCTTTGTATCTCCATATTCTTCTACCATTGTGCAGCGATTGTTACAGGAAGATGCCGTTATTATCGGCCGTTTAAACTGTGATGAGTTTGCGATGGGCGGCTCTAATGAAACTTCATACTATGGGGTTGCTAAAAATGCTGCAAATCCCGACCTTGTTCCTGGTGGGTCTTCAGGTGGCTCAGCTGTAGCCGTTCAGGCCGATATGTGTTTGTCTGCCCTGGGTACCGATACCGGTGGCTCGGTAAGACAGCCAGCTGCATTTTGTGGCCAAATTGGGCTTAAACCTACCTATGGGCGCATTTCAAGGTATGGTGTTATTGCTTATGCTTCTTCTTTTGATCAGGTTGGGCCAATTACATCATCAGTAGAAGATGCTGCCTTGCTTTTACAGGTTTTAGCTGGCGCTGATGATTACGATTCTACTGTTTCTTCAAGTGCAGTGCCCGATTATCCTGCTCATTTGAATGAACATAAAAAACACAAAATAGCGGTATTAAAAGAAACTATTGAGAGCGAAGCCCTCGATCCCGAAATCAAGTCGGCTATTTTAAAATCGATCGAGCAGCTCAAATCAGATGGACATACTGTTGAGTATGTTTCTTTTGATCTGTTGGATTATCTGGTTCCGGCCTATTATATCTTAACAACGGCCGAAGCCTCTTCAAATCTATCGCGTTATGACGGCGTTCATTACGGACATCGTAACCTAGAGGCGAAATCGCTAAATGAGCTTTATAAATTGTCCCGCGCCGAAGGTTTTGGCGAGGAAGTAAAACGCCGCATTCTTTTAGGTACTTTTGTTTTAAGTGCGGGATATTACGATGCTTACTATCAAAAAGCACAGCAGGTTCGCCGGTTGATCAGAGAAAAAATGGATGCCTTGTTTGAGGATTATGATTTAATTCTTTCTCCTGTGGCACCAACAGCAGCTTTTAAAATTGGCGATAATGTTCAGGATGCAATTGTGATGTATATGGCCGATATTTTTACCGTATTGCCTTCTTTAAGCGGAAATCCGGCTATTGCTTTGCCACTAGGCAATAATGCAGCAGGATTGCCGTTAAGTATACAGTTTACAGCCAAACATTTTGAGGAAGATAAGCTTCTGGCTTTTTCTCAGGCATTTTTATCATAGTTTTATCGTCATTGCGAGTTACAAAGCATTATAGTTAAGTATGGCAATGGCATTTTATTAACTGTTTTTCTAGGCATTGCCTAGAAGGTTCGCAGGTTCTTACTCTTTTCCTTATTATGAAAAGAAAAATCTGTATAAAGGTTTGTGAGGACACATGCCACGGTTAATGAAAATTTGAACCAATAGCCCATGATTAAAAAATTACTTTTTGCTTCAATTTGCGCTTGTTTAGGATACATTTCTTCTTCTTCCGCGCAACAAACGCTCAAACTGGATAGTCTTCCGAAGATTCACAACAACATCTTTATCAATACCGATACTGTGGCTGTGCCGGTTGTTTCAGAAAACCCATTAACCATGGGCCAGAATTTTATCTATAAACTCAGGCTCGATTCTATCGCTAAAACGGTACCTCTTCCTTACAACGAGTATGTTCAGCAGTATATCGATATTTATGCCAAGCGTAAAGATATGTTTGGGAAAATGATCGGCTTATCTAGCTATTACTTCCCGATTTTTGACAAAGCCTTAAAAGATTATAATATTCCGCAGGAAATAAAATATTTAACCATAGTCGAATCACAGATGAATCCGCATGCCATTTCGAGAGTGGGGGCAACGGGTATCTGGCAGTTTATGTTTGGCACTGGCAAGGCCTATGGCCTAAAGATGGATAACTTTGTTGATGAACGCAAAGATCCGATCCAGGCCAGTTATGCCGCGGCAGCCTATTTTAGAGACGCTTTTGAAGAGCTTGGCGATTGGCTTTTGGCCATTGCCGCTTATAACTGCGGAAAGGGGAATGTCAACCGGGCTATTGATAAAGCGGGATCGAGGGATTTTTGGGTAATCAGACAGTTTTTACCTAAAGAAACCAGAAATTATGTGCCGGCATTTATTGCTGCGGTTTATGTAATGAATTATTCTGGCAAACATCAGATTACCGCGCAAGCCTCGAGCATGTTCTTGAAAACCGATACGGTTCAAACTACCCGTTTCGTGTCGCTATCTACGCTTGCAAAAGTGTTAAATATTGATGAAGCGGCAATTATGGCCTTAAATCCATCCTACAAGAAAAAGATTGTAAATGGTACAGATGATGAGCCGAAGCGTATTGTAATGCCCAAGTTGAGGGGTGTTGATTACGCAGGTATTTATGATGTGCTAAACAATCAGGAAGTGGATGTGAACATGAAAGTAGTAGCCGCCAGTACCGATGATTCAAGAGATTTAAGAAAGAAAAAAACTAAGAGTATAACTACATCCTCCGTGGTTTATCATAAAGTTACCTCAGGACAGAGCTTAACAGCTGTTGCCGATAAATATGGTGTAGAGGCACAGGATTTAAGGGTTTGGAACGGTTTAAAAAGCAAAACGCTGGTGCCAGGACAAAGACTAAAGATTTATGCCAAAAACCGGATGCCGTTAAAAGCACCATCATCGTTTTTAAGTTACAAGGTTAAAACCGGTGATACCCTGTCTGAAATTGCAGAGAAATTTGACGGTGCAACCGTTCAGAGCATCAGAAGAGACAACCGTTTATCAAAAGCTGGTTTGCAAGTAGGGATGATCCTGAAAATCAGCCGAGGATAACAGGGCAAGCCTGACAATGGCATTCATTTCTTGATCAAATATTTAAAATTCTATCAGCAATGCTTGGTTTAATTCAATTAGTGTAACAGTAGCTTAGTGTAACGTCTTATTTAACTTTTTTGAAGGGCTTTTTATTTTATGCCTCATAAAAAGAATTGTACCTTTGCCCCCGTCACTAATAAGTTACGTAATGAGTAAGACCACTAGAAAGCAAGATGCGCTTGATTACCACTCGCAAGGCCGTCCAGGAAAGATACAAGTAGTACCCACAAAACCTACAACATCGCAAAGAGATTTAACTTTAGCGTATTCTCCTGGCGTTGCAGAGCCGTGTTTAAAGATTGCAGAAAATAAAGAAGATGTTTATAAATATACCGCAAAGGGTAACCTGGTTGCTGTAATCAGTAACGGTACAGCCGTTTTAGGTTTAGGCGATATTGGCCCGGAAGCCGGTAAACCAGTAATGGAAGGAAAAGGTTTACTTTTCAAGATATTTGCTGATATTGATGTATTTGATTTAGAGTTGGATACCAAAAATGTTGATGATTTTGTGAAAATTGTTAAGGCTTTAGAGCCAACATTTGGTGGTGTTAACTTAGAAGATATCAAAGCACCAGAATGTTTCGAGATTGAGCGTCGCTTAAAGGAAGAAATGAACATTCCGGTAATGCATGATGATCAACATGGTACAGCGATTATTTCGGCTGCGGCATTGTTGAACGCTTGCGAAATTTTCAAGAAAAAAATGGATAAGATCAAAATTGTAGTTAATGGTGCTGGTGCCGCTGCAATTTCTTGTACGAAACTTTATGTTTCTTTGGGCGCTAAAAAAGATAACATCGTTATGTGCGACCGTTCTGGCGTGATCCGTAAAGACCGTGAAGTGCTTGATGATATTAAAGCTGAATTTGCTACGGATAGAAAAATCAACACTTTGGCAGAAGCCATGAAAGATTCTGATGTATTTATCGGCCTTTCATCAGCAGATTGTGTTACAGCGGAAATGCTGACTTCGATGGCCAAAAACCCTATCGTTTTTGCGATGGCCAATCCTAATCCGGAGATTGCCTACGAACTGGCGATTAAAACCCGTAAAGACATTATTATGGCTACCGGCCGTTCTGATTATCCGAACCAGGTAAATAACGTTTTAGGTTTCCCTTATATTTTCCGTGGTGCGCTTGATGTTCGTGCAACAGGAATTAACGAGCCGATGAAAATAGCTGCCGTTAAAGCCATTGCAGAATTAGCTAAAAAATCTGTTCCAGAATCGGTAAACTTAGCTTATAATGCCCGTAACCTTAAATTTGGTAAAGAATATATTATCCCAAAACCTGTTGATTTCAGGTTAATTACAGAGGTTTCTATCGCGGTAGCTAAAGCAGCAATTGAAAGTGGAGTAGCCCGTAAAATTATTACCGATTGGGATGCCTATAGCGAAGAACTGAGAAAACGCCTGGGTTTGGATGATGCCATTATGCGTGCCATCACCACCAAAGCTAAAACAGATCCAAAAAGAGTTGTATTTGCTGAAGCTGATAATTACAAGATTTTAAAGGCCGCACAGATTGTTAATGATGAGAATATCGCTATTCCGATCCTTTTAGGAAATAAAGATAAAATACAGGCAATTATTGATGAGCACGGTTTAGAGTTAGAAGGTGTTGAGATCATCGATCAGATGCAAAATCCTGATAAAACCAAACAATATGCCGAGGCGCTTTATCAAAAACGTCAGCGTAAAGGGGTTTCATTAACTGATGCCACTAAATTATTGAGAGACCGTAACTACTATGGCGCATCGATGGTTGAGTTTGGCGAAGCGGATGCGATGATTTCGGGTCTGACCAAAAATTATGGATCTACCATTAAACCTGCTTTACATGTAATCGGTGTTGATCCGAGTGTAAAACGTGTTGCTGGTATGTACATGATGATGACCAAGAAAGGGCCTGTTTTCTTCGGCGATACCACCGTAAACGTAGATCCAACGGCAGAAGAGCTGGTAGATATTACTTTATTGCTTGATAAATCTGTTAAGCAGTTTAACATCAAGCCCCGTATTGCTTTATTATCGTATTCGAACTTTGGTTCAAATGATGGGGTAACACCAAATAAAGTAAGAGAAACGGTTAACCTCCTGCATAAAAATCACCCAGAGGTAATTGTAGATGGAGAGATGCAAGGAAACTTTGCCATCAACAACGAACTGCTGAAAGATAATTTTCCATTTAGCACTTTGGCCGATGCTCCGGCGAACACTTTAGTGTTCCCAAATCTGGAGTCTGGAAACATTGCATACAAATTGTTACAAGAGTTAGGCGGTGCCGAAGCGGTGGGTCCGATCTTGTTAGGACTGAATAAACCTGTTCATATTGTTCAATTAGGTAGTTCTGTACGCGAAATCGTCAATATGGTTACCATTGCTGTTGTAGATGTGCAAGCAAAAGAAGAAATTGCAACATCGAAACGAAAAGGTATATTTGGAAAAACAACTAAAAAGTAGAATTACATGTACGCCTATATTGATGGTAAATTGACATTCAAGAACCCAGCATATGTTGTGGTTGAAGCCGGAGGTATAGGCTATCATATAAACATTTCTTTAAATACATACAGCGCTTTAGCTGATGCAGAAAGGTGTAAACTATACACCTGGCTGCATGTAAAAGAAGATGCACATACATTATACGGCTTCGCCGATGAAGGCGAACGCCGTTTATTTTTACACTTGATATCGGTATCGGGAATTGGACCAAATACTGGTAGAATGATTTTATCATCTATCACACCGGTTGAAATCCAGACCGCAATTGTTAAAGCAGATTTGCCTCTAATTCAAAGAATTAAGGGCTTAGGAGCTAAAACCGCACAACGCCTGGTTTTAGAGTTACAGGATAAACTAAAAAAAGAAGGGGCAGATTCATTAATTTTTATGCCTCAACACAATACTGTTAAAGATGAAGCGTTATCAGCATTAGTAATGCTCGGATTCGCCAAACAAACCGCCGAAAAAACTATAGACCAGATTTTAAAAGTGACAGAGGGAACACTTTCGGTAGAGCAACTAATTAAACAAGCTTTAAAAACTTTATAGATCTACTGCCTTTGAAGAGAATATCTACATTTCTGTTTCTCATCCCTCTTTTCTTAATTGCTTCTCAAAACGCTTTCTCTCAAGTTGTTCCAAGCAAAGCGGATACTATTACCCCAAAAAATAATTTTAGTTTACGCGAGAAAGAACATTTAGGACTTAGTCCGGCCGTTAATCCATTTTATCCGGCACCTAGCAATTTAAAACGCGTTGTAGAATACGATGCCAAGAATAAACGTTATGTGGTAAAGGAATTAATTGGCGAAAAATTTGTTTTAAACACACAATACTTAACCATTGATGAATACCAGCGATTGGTTAACAGTGAGATAAAACGTGGTAACTGGCGTAGCATTTCAAATGCAGAAGTAAGTGATTACAGAAGCACAGGCATTATTCCGCAGATCCAGGTAAACAGCAAAGCTTTCGAAAAATTATTTGGTGGAACAACCATTGATATTCAACCCCGTGGAGAGGCAGAACTCACCTTTTTAGGTCGGGTAAATAAGAATGAAAACCCGCTTTTTAACGAAAGACAAAGGGTACAGACCAATTTCGATTTTAACCAAAGGATACAAATGGATCTGGTTGGTAATATCGGAACCAAACTAAAAATCAAAAGTAATTACAATACCGAGGCCCAATTTGATTTCGAAAATCAGATTAAGCTTGATTATACTGGCGGACCTGATGATATTATCCAAAAAATTGAAGCAGGTAATGTAAGCTTGCCTTTAAATACCTCTTTAATTACTGGAACCCAGGCACTCTTCGGTATTAAAACACAATTAAAATTCGGGCGTTTAAACGTAACAAGTGTTTACACTCAGCAAAAATCTCAATCACGGGAAATTAAAATTACCAATGGGGCGCAACAAAATACCACCACGGTAAATATTGATAGTTACGAGGCCAATAAACACTATTTTTTATCACAATATTTTAGGAATAACTACAATAAAAACCTGGCCAACGCACCTATCATAACCTCTCCGATCCAGATTACCAAAATTGAGGTATGGATTACCAATAAGGCAGGTAATACCACCGACTCCAGAGATGTATTGGGCTTGATGGATTTGGGTGAAAATGTTCCTTTTAACAATAATTTAATTACCGGAGGGACTTCCGGTCTGCCGGCAGGAACTACCGCTACGGGTTTCCCGCAACAGTCAAACAACCTGATCTCGCAGTTAAATGCTTATCAGGGGGGGGCTATAAGACAGACAAATTCCAATGCCATCCTTTCTTTCTTCCAGACAACACCTGCCAATAGCAGCAATACAGATAACTTTGCTAAACTGGTTTATGCCAGAAAATTAACCGAGCGTGAGTTTACCTTTCAGCCGCAGCTGGGTTATTTATCGTTGAACAACCCATTAAATGCCGATGAGGTTTTAGCTGTTGCCTACCGTTATACGTATAACGGTGTAGAATATCAGGTAGGTGAGTTTTCTACCGATGTTTCTTTTGATGCGGCAAATCCAAAAGTACTTTATGCTAAATTGTTAAAGAACGAAACCACCAAGATCCAATTGCCAACATGGGATCTGATGATGAAAAATATTTATTCTATCGGAGGGTACCAGATCAGCAGCCAGAATTTTAAACTTGATATTTACCGTATCGATAATGAAACTGGTGTGGATAATCCGGTAATGACTGAAGGACAAAATACTGCGAATAAGCAGTGGATTGCCTTAACCGAGTTTGATCGTTTGAACCAGCAAAATGAGCGCAGGCCCGATGGAGTTTTCGATTTTGTGGCCACAAATAATGCTTTTGGTTCTTATTCTACCGCAAGCAATGCCAATCAGGCGAGTATGTTCGGCGTGGGGAGCAATGGACAAACTTCGATGGTTACCAATACCAATTCGGGTTATATCACCATCGATCCGGCAAATGGAAGAATTATTTTTCCTGTGATTGAGCCATTTGGTAAAGATTTAGCGGCGAAGTTTTTACCTAGTGAGCAGGCATTGATCAATAAATATACTTTTACTGCGCTTTACGATTCAACCCAAACCATCGCTAAGCAGCTGTTTCAAAACCAGAATAGGTACACCATTAAGGTAAATTACCAATCTGATATTTCTTCTGAGTTTAGTTTAAATGCCATTAACGTTCCGGAAGGATCGGTAAAGGTTTTTGCAGGAACAATGCCATTAACCGAGGGGATAGATTTTACTGTCGATTATCAGGGTGGCCGGGTGAGCATCATCAATCAGGCACTTTTGGTGTCTGGTCAGCCGATTCGAATTACTACCGAAAACAGTGAAACCTTTGGCCTGCAGCAACGATCACTTTTTGGAACCCGCTTAGATTACCGTGTAAACAATAAGCTAAATCTGGGCGGTACAATTATGAACCTGACCGAAAAACCTTTAACTCAAAAGGTAAACATCGGCGAAGAGCCTATTTCAAATACCATTTGGGGAGCAGATATTAACTACAGCTCACCATCAAGATTTTTAACAAAACTGGTTGATAAACTTCCGTTCATTTCAACCAAAGCACCTTCGAGTGTAACGTTTTATGGAGAGTTTGCGCAACTGATCCCTGGGCACCCAAGGGCATTGAATTTTGCCGGCAGTAAAAATGGAGTAAGTTACTTAGATGATTTCGAAGCATCCAGATCGGTAATCGATTTAAAGAGTGCCATTGCCTGGCAGCTGTCGGGTACGCCACAGCTTTTCTCAGAGTTTGATAAATCCAACGATTTATCTTATGGTTACAATCGGGCAAGAATTGCATTTTATAACATCGATCCTACTTTTTATAATTCGGCGGCATCTACCACTCCGTCCAATATCAGAGGCAACCGGGGAGAACTTTCCAATCACTATGTGAGAGAAGTGATTGAGCAGGAGGTTTTTCCGTTTAAAGAAACGGCAACGGGGCAGGCCTTAAACATTACCACTTTTGATGTGGCTTATTATCCAACTGTTAGGGGGCCATATAACTTCCGCCCTACAGATTTTAGACCGGATGGAACATTATTGCAACCTAAAAATAATTGGGGAGGGTTCCAACGAAAAATCGAAACCAACGATTTTGAAGCCTTAAATGTGGGCTTTATTGAGTTTTGGGTAATGGATCCATTCATCTATAAGCCAAATTCTACCGGTGGCGACATGTATTTTAACCTGGGAAATATCTCAGAAGATATTCTTAAGGATGGCAGAAAATCCTTAGAAAATGGTCTGCCAGCCACAAACGACCCAAGCAAATACGAAGAAACCGCTTGGGGCCGTGTACCCAAATTGCAACCCGTTGTACAGGCTTTCGATAACAATGCCAGTTCGCGTAGAGCACAGGATGTAGGTTTGGATGGATTATCAGATGCTGATGAAAAAGTAAAATTTGCAGCGGCAATTACGCAGATTAAATCGCAGTTAAATGCCACCGCTTCTGCCGCACTTGATGCCGATCCATCATCAGATAATTATACTTATTTCAGAGGTCCGGCATTAGATCAGATCAACGCGGGTATTCTTAAACGCTACGAAAAATATAATGGAACGGAAGGAAACTCTAAAACTTCGCAACAGTCGCAAGAAGAATTAGGGCTTGAAAACTCTGCATCTACTTCTTTACCCGACGGGGAAGACATCAACCGCGATAATAACATGACGCAAAGTGATGAATATTTTCAGTATAAAGTTTCGATCCGCCCGGGAGATTTAAATGTTGGCCAGAACTTTATTACCGATAAGGTTACCTCGCAGGTAAAATTGGCTAATGGAAATACCCAAGCCGTTTCATGGTATCAATTTAGAATCCCAATCGGTCAGTACCAGGAAAAAGTAGGTGGGATCCAGGATTTTAAATCAATCCGTTTCTTCAGGATGTTTATGACCAATTTCGCTGATACTGCTGTGATGCGTTTTGCAAAGTTGCAGTTAATCCGTGGGGAGTGGAGAGAATATAATGCTTCCAACCAAGCTGCACAGGTAATCGTCGACCCATCGTTGCCTGCACTTACCCCTGATAATTCTACTATTGAGGTTTCGACAGTAAATATTGAAGAAAATGGAAAACGTTCACCGATTCCATATGTTACCCCTCCAGGTATTCTTCGCGAGCGCGACTACAGCAACTATCGTGGCGATACACGTTTAAATGAGCAATCGCTATCGGTTATTGTAAAATCGTTAAGAGATGGCTATGGTAGAGCTGCATTTAAAACAGCCTATAGCGATTTCAGATCTTACAAACATTTGGAAATGTTTATTCATGCTGAGGCTGTTAATAATCAAATATTAAATGATAATGATGTTGCCGCATTCTTAAGAATCGGAACCGATAACCAGGATRACTATTATGAATATGTAATCCCGTTAAAGGTAACCAATCCAGGTACAAGCGATCCTGATGCCATTTGGCCAGAAGCCAATAGAATGGATATTGATTTAACACTTTTCCAAAATGCCAAGCTCGCCCGTAACGTAGCTAAGCAAGCCAACGGACAACCGTGGCCTACAAATGTTCCATTTACCTATACCGACGGAAATAGAACTATTATAGTTAAAGGGCAACCTGACATGAGCAAGGTTAGGGTGTATATGGTAGGGATTAAAAATCCGCTCCGTGCTGCCAGTGATGAACGGAACGATGATGGCCTTGATAAAAATGCACTGGTTTGGTTTAACGAATTGAGGTTAACTGAATTTGACGAAAARGGTGGTTGGGCAGCTACCGGAAGATTGAACTTAAAACTGGCCGATTTTGCAGATGTAAATATTTCCGGAAGTAAATCTACCATCGGTTTCGGATCTATCGATTCGAAAGTGAGCGAGCGGAACCGTGCGGATAATGTATTGC
>NZ_JBFTRT010000101.1:0-16586 GCF_056399685.1 Pedobacter sp. 01N416 | reverse complement strand
CTCTGCGGACCATAAGTGGCTAATAGCGAAATGATGCACAAACTTATTGGGATTACCTTAATATTCTGTTTTTTATTAAAAAGGAAATAGATCGTTATACCGGCAAGCCATAATGCCAGTACCGTTAAAATATACCGGCTTTCAGTTATACCATAATGACCAACTCTTTTCCAAACGGCAAGCAATAAAAGCACCACCAATGGAATCATCATCACGTAAAAGAACCTCGAAAATAATTTAATCCAGCTATTACCCGCCGTTTCTTTAACCGGATAAACCAGTAGCAACGATAAGATCCCAAAAACTGCGTAGCCTAAAATCAGGCTTGATACCAAACCTTTGGGGAGCTCCCATAAAACAGCAATTTTAATCTCATACACCAGCAAAATCGCTAAATAGATTGTTACCAGTGGAATCAGTACAAACTGCGCAAATATTTTTAAACCTTTCGGGTAGCTATGATCTTCTTCGAGCAATTTATAATCAGTAGGGATTCCTGCTAAAAAGAAAGTAGTATTAAATCCAGCGCTAATGACGGCAAATAAGGTCATATATGTTTGCCACTTTATGTCCGCCTTAAACAATCCATCAATGGCAACCAAGGCCATTGCCAAGCCTGCATATAGTACAGCCGAATAAAGTGCTGAGGTTAGAAATCGAAGGAAAAGCACTTTATTAAACTGCCAGAAGCCATTTACTTTCTCCTGACCCACAAAAGGCGCGAATGCGACCAGCAAATGAAAGGCAAATGCAAATAAGAAAGTGCGGTAAAGATCTGCCGAATAGTTTGTAGGATCGAGGCTGAAGTAAAGCAAAATACAGATCAGTAAGCCTCCTAAGCGCAGTAACCACTTTTTCTTTAATGAGTATTGATTGCGTTCTGAAATTAAATCGAGTGCCAATATGAGCGCAAGTGCCAGGTTTAAAATGGCTATTGCCTTTATTAAATGATCTTTTAAATTCTCGTTCTGTTCTGAATAGTTTCGATAATCAGAAATATGGATATAATAACACCAGCACAATGTTGCGGCAACCGCAAAAATAAATTGTAAGGGAAAACGCTTAATTACAGTTACAAACCCATTGTAAAGCTGTTGGAGAGAGGGTAATTTCATCTGATTTTTTTATTAAAGATATAATCTTTTGTGCTTAATGACTAAGCGTCTGTTTTTAAATTGTTAAAAAAGGTTAAAGCACTATGCACAACTAACATATTAGTTTTATATTCGGCAAACCAAATCTTATCTATGAAACGCCTATTACTCTCGTTGTGCCTTTTCGTTTTTATCTCCACTTATTCGAAAGCACAAAGCCTCCATGCCATTAAAGGCCGAACGATTGATACTGCATCGACAACGCTTTTATCTGGAACCTCTATTGCTGTTTTAAATGCAAAAGATTCTACATTGGTAAAATTTACCCGGACAGCAGAAAATGGCTCATTCGAGCTTAACGGAATTAAAAACGGGAAGTTTATCTTATTGGTTTCTTACCCTAAGTATGCAGATTTTGTAGATCATTTTACGCTCGATTCTACCACTCAGGTTAAAGATTATGGAAAAATTAATCTTACAGGTATGGCCAAAATTCTTGCCGATGTAATTATTAAAGGAAACAGAACAGCCATAAAAATTAAAGGCGATACTACAGAGTTTGATCCCAAAGCATATAATATCGAACCGAACTCCAAGGTTGAGGACCTCATTAAACAATTTCCGGGCTTTCAGGTAGATAAAGACGGTAAAATTACGGCTCAGGGCAAAACAGTACCGAAGGTATTGGTAGATGGTGAAGAATTTTTTGGCGACGACCCAACGCTGGTAACTAAAAACCTGAGGGCAGATATGGTAGAATCTGTTCAGCTTTACGATAAAGCCAGCGATCAGGCTAGTTTTACAGGCATTGATGATGGCGAAAAAACCAAAACACTTAACATTAAACTTAAAGAAGATAAAAAGAACGGCTACTTTGGCAAAGTGCAGGGTGGTTATGGAACAAAAGATTTTTATCAGGGTCAGGGAATGTTTAATAAATTCTGGGGCAAAAAGAAATTTTCGGCATACGGCATTTTGGGCAATAATGGAACAGTGGGCTTAGGCTGGGATGACCGGGATAAATATGGGGGCTCTGGTGGCCTGACGATGAGTGATGACGGTGGGATGTATTTTAGTAGTGGAGGCGATGACTTTGATAGCTATGATGGGCAATATAATGGTCAGGGGTTACCTCTAGCCAGAACCGGGGGCTTGCATTTCGATAACAAATGGAACAAAGACAAGGAATCGTTAAACACAAATTATAAAATTGGGTCAATCAGGGTTCAGGGTGATAAAAACTCAATAAATCAGAACAATTTAGAATCGGGAGTACAGAATAATACCTCAAATGAATCATTCGACAATGACATGTTCAGACAAAAACTGGATGCCATGTATGAGCTAAAAATCGATACTACCTTAACCATGAAAGTTAACGTTGATGGCGCATTGAAAAAAAGTAATACCTCAAACCATTTTGTAACTTCAACTTTCGGTGAGAATGATAAATTCCTAAATTCGTCAGACAGAACGCTAAGCAATGAGGTAGATGATCAAAGTTTTAACATGAACGTTTTATTCACCAAAAAATTAAAGAAAAAAGGGCGTACATTATCATTAAACTTAAATCAATCGATCAACAAAAGTAATAGTGAAGGATACTTAAACTCGCTTAACAAACGGGCAAATGAGACCGGAACAGGAATAATAGATAGTCTTACCAATCAATTAAAGACCAACGATATAACAAATAGTGCCTTTAAGTTAAATGCAGCTTACACTGAACCCCTTTCAAAAACCTTGACGGTAATTATTAACTATGGCCTAAGTTTAATGAACGGGAAATCAGATCGGCTATCCTTTAATCAATCTGGAAGTGGCAGATATGATATTTTAGATACGCTCTACAGTAACAATTTTGAACTGAACCAGACCATCAATCAGGCAGGTGCAATTTTCAATTATAAAAAAGGTAAAACGGTTATCAATTTTGGATCGAAATTTAGTGGGGTAAATTTCAAACAGGATGATATTTACCATAACAAAACCTATGTAAGAAACTTTATTAATTATATGCCCCAGGCAACTTATCAATATCGTTTTTCTCAGCAAAAATCATTACGGATTAGCTATAATGGTAATACCAACCAGCCCACACTTGATCAACTTCAGCCAGTTAGGATAAATAACGATCCATTTAATGTTGTGGAAGGAAATCAAGATTTAAGACCATCATTCAGAAGTAACATCAATGCAAGTTATAACGCTTACAAAGTTTTAACCAATCAATCGGTTTGGTTAAGCGGCTCTTACAGCTTTACTGCAAATCCAATTATTAGCGATGTAACCACCAATGGTGTTGGTAAAAGCACCTATCGTTACATCAATTACAATGATAAAATGCAAACAAATTTCTATTTATATGGACAGATAAGCAGGAAAATAAACACACTTGGCGAAATAAATATAGGCTTAAATGCAAATGCAAATGGGAGTTCTTCTTATAACTTTATTACCACCGATTTAGGCAGAACCTTAAATAACACTAAAAACTATACCTACAGTGGGGGCATCAATATTTCGAAATACAAAGATAAAAGTTATAGTTTTTATACCCGCTTTGGTCCATCGTATAATATGGCTAGAGCAAGTATTGGTAGGAATAGCGATGGATGGGGATGGTCTGGTTATGCGTCGGGCAATGTGCAATTACCAGGGAAGTTTGAAATATCTACAGATGCAGAATACCAGTACAATGGAAAAACACAAGTGCTTACCGAAAGTTTTGAGCGTCTTATCTGGAATGCATCAGTAAGCAAAAAATTCTTTAAAGCAGAAAATTTAAGATTCTCAGCAACTGTAAATGATATTCTTAACCAGAATATCGGCTTTAATCGTTCGGCCAACAATACAACCATTAGCCAAAGCAGTTATACTACCATTAGAAGATATTTAATGTTCTCCGTATCGTGGGATTTTAATAAAATGGGCGGCGGTATTAAAACACAAAAATAACAACTATGAAAACTACACTAAAATATATCATCTTATTTGCTGTTATTTTCATCAGCAAGAGCTTATCCGCTCAAAATATACACTTCGTAAAAAACGGGGTGATCGAATTTGAGAAGAGGTCTAATATGTATGCTTTAATTAAAAAGAAGATCGATAAGGACAATGAAACTTATATGAAAGAGGCATTTGAGCAATATAAAAAGAACAATCCACAGTTTAAAGTTGCCAAAAGTACCTTAAACTTTACCAAGGATAAAAGTTTATATAAGTGGCCAACGGTAGAAGAAACGATGAATAACAATTGGCTATCATCTGATGTGCTGGCTGATTTAAAAAATACCATTGCTACAAATTTCGATTCGCAAACCAGTGCTACGCAAAAAAGTGTTTACGAGGATACTTATCTGGTTAAAGATAGCGTGCGTAAAATTAACTGGAAAATTACCGACGAAACAAGAGAAATTGCAGGTTATGAATGCCGCAGGGCAAATGCCATTATTATGGACTCGGTTTATGTTGTGGCTTATCATTAGTATAGCTATGTATAGTGCACTTTATAACCACATTAATAGATTTATAGATTTGAATAGCGATGAACAAGAAACCCTTGCATTGCTACTCAAATCTTTCTCCGTTAAAAAAAAGGCTTTTTTATTAGAAGAAGGGCAAACCTGCAGGGCGAATTATTTTGTAGTAAAAGGCTGCCTGAGGCTTTATTTCATTGATATAAAAGGTGCTGAGCAAACCACACAGTTTRCCATCGAAAACTGGTGGATTACCGATCTAACCAGCTTTCTATTTCATGAGCAATCTGAATTTTATATCCAGGCAGCAGAAACCACCGAGGTGATAGCCATCGAACATCACCATTATGATGAAATGTTCCATAAACTCCCTAAGCTGGAAAGGTACTTCAGACTGATCTTGCAAAAAAATCATCAAGCTTCACAGCGAAGAATAAAGTTCCTGTATAGCCAAACAGCAGAGGAAAGATACCATCATTTTAATCGTTTATTCCCTGAATTTGTACAGCGTGTACCACAGTATATGCTGGCTTCTTACCTCGGCTTTACCCCCGAATTTTTGAGTAAAATCAGGGCGAAGAAATAGGGCTTTGTTAACCGCAGAACACAGTGTACTCATTTAACATGGGCCTCGGAGACACAGAAAACACGGATAAATATAGTACGGGTATCGAAAAAGAAAACAAATGATCTGTGAGGACACAGACCATGGAAACACTCTGTGTTAATCCGTGCTTCCGTGGCAAAAAAAATGTGCCCTTTGTGTTAGCTAATCATTTCTTAAACTACATTAAGTTTTTTGCTCGTTAAGTTGCAGACCTTTACATCGTAATCAAAAAACAAATAAAATGGAAAGTAGAATTGATATCCCGAAAGTAGAACCTGCAGCTTACCAAGCCATGTACGGTTTAGAGAAATATTTATCAACCAGCAAACTAGATCCAATTCTTTTAGAACTGATTAAAATGCGTGCATCGCAAATTAATGGCTGTGCATTTTGCTTAAATATGCACTCAACCGATGCCCGCAAAATAGGAGAAACCGAACAACGTTTGTATTTATTAAATGCCTGGAGAGAAACAACCTTATTTACGGCACAAGAAGAAGCTGTTTTGGCTTTAACAGAAGAAGTAACCTTAATTAGCCACCATGTTTCTGATGCAACTTATCAGAGAGCTGCAAGCTTTTTTAACGAGCAGGAATTAGCACAGATTATTATGGCTATAGTTACCATTAATGCCTGGAACAGACTGGCTATTACCGCTAAAGTGATGGTTGGCTAACTAGATTCCTCTTTCAGCCCAGCACAAGGACACAATAACACTTGGTTAATTTTCAAAATACCCGGTGCTTTGTGTCTTTGTGCTTTAATGTAGATCGGTAAGGGATAAATTTATAGCACCCTTAACAACAATCCCTTTAAGTATTCTCCTTCCGGAAAAGAAATCCGGACCGGATGATCTTCTGGCTGGCAGAATTGTTTAATAATCTGAACTTCCTTGCCTGCATCAAGTGCCGCCCAGGCGATAATCTGTTTAAAGGTTTCGATATCAACCGCTCCTGAGCAAGAAAAAGTAGCCAATAAGCCTCCTTTTTCAAGCAACAACATGCCTAAACGGTTTAAATCTTTATAGGCTCTCGCCGCGCGGTCTAACGCCGAACGCGATGGCGCATATTTAGGTGGATCCAGTACAATCACATCAAATAATTCGCCTGATTCTTTGAAAGCCCTGAGTTGTTTATTTACATCTGATTGTATGGCTGTTACTTTATCTGTATCGAATTGGTTTAAGGCTACGTTTTGTTTTAATGTTTCTATAGCCAAAGCCGAACTATCAACACTGGTAATGCTTGCAGCACCATTAGCTAAACTATTTAAGCTAAAACCACCACTATAGCTAAAACAGTCCAAAACTTTTTTGCCTTTTGTATAACTGGCTAAAATGTGCCTATTATCGCGCTGATCACAATAAAATCCTGATTTTTGTCCTTCTGCGATATTGATGTGGTATATAATTCCATTTTCTTTTACCTCCAAAAATTCTGGCGGGTTTTCACCCCAGAGCAGTCCGTTTTCGATGGGTAAACCTTCATGGGTACGGGCAGTAGCGTCACTTTTATCAAAGATCCCTTTTGGATTTAATTCAGTTTTTAAAATTTCTACGATTTCTGCTTTCACTTTTTCGATTCCTGAACTTAAAATCTGAAGAGAAAGAAAATCAGCATATTGATCAACAATTAAACCTGGAAGGAAATCAGCTTCGCTAAATACCAGTCGGCAGGTATTGGTCTGTTCGCCTAAAATAAACTGACGTGAAGCAATAGCCTGTTTTAAGCGGTTCTGGTACCAGCTGTTATCAATGGTTTGAGCTTCATCCCATTCCAAAAGACGAACGGCAACACGCGAATTGCTGTTGTAATAACCATAGGCTAGAAATTCATTGTCGAAAGCAAAAACTTTTACTACATCACCATCTTCAGGTTTTCCCTTAACTTTTTCCAATGCTCCGGAAAATACCCATGGATGTCTTTGTAATGCCGCTTTTTCTTTGCCCTTTTTTAATGTGATTTCTACCATGCTGCAAAGGTAATAATTTGTAGGGAGTTTGGTGTAGAGCGTTTGGCGCTAACGATGGATGATAAGTTTGGAGTTGAGGGTTGGAAGTTTAGCGTGCCGTGTACAGCCGCATACCGCTAAACACCTTGCACAAATCGCCAACCGCTTGGCGCTCACCGCTTCTTCACCAATTCGGTATCTAAAACCTTTGTTTCGAATTCAGTTACGGGCCTTTTGGCTTCGATCATCGAGATTAACAGTTCGGTAGCTACCTGCCCCATTTCGAATGCGGGTTGTTTAACCGAGGTTAGAGATGGTGAAAATAATTCGACCAGGTTAGAATTTGTAAAACCTGCAATCGCAATTTTATGTGCCACCTCAGGATTGGTTTTCTTTAGGGCCATAATGCAGCCGGTAGTTAAGCGGTCGCTCGAAATAAAAATCCCATCTGGCTGTAACGGCAAAAGTTCTTTAACCGCCTGTTCCAGCTCTGCACTGTGCATACCTCCATGCTGGCAATATTTAACCAGCTCAGGTCTAAATTCGATATGGTATTTAACCAATGCTGCTTTATAACCTTCTAACCTTTCTTTTGTTATCGAAAGATTTTCAGAATTTGTTAAATGGGCAATGGTTCTTTTTCCAGATAAAATAAGATGTTCTGTGGCATCAAAAGAACCTTTAAAATTATTCGCGATTACCTTATGGGTTTCAAAATCTTTAGGCACACGGTCGAAAAAAACAATTGGTAAGCCCTTGGCATATAAACTCCTCAGGTAATCAATATCCTGCGTTTCAGACGATAGCGCAATCAATAAACCATCGATAGAACGTGATGCAAGGTGCTCAACATTCAGTTTCTCCTGCTTGTAAGATTCGTGACTTTGAGAGATGATAACGTGATAATCTTTATCATAAGCGATGGATTCGATGCCATTTATCACCTGAGAAAAAAAGTTGTTGGCAATTTCGCTCACAATAATGCCGATAGAATAGCTACGGCGCTCCTTTAAACTTCTGGCGATTGGATTAGCGCGGTAATTAACCTTTTCAGCATAAGCCAAAACCAGTTTTTTGGTTTCCTCACTAATTTCGTAACGATCTCTTAAAGCCCTGGAGACTGTTGAAGTTGACAATCCCAACGCTTTAGCAATATCTTTTATGGTAGATGTTTCAAATCTCATTTTCGTAATGCGTACAAGTTACAAAAAATATCTCTTTAAGGGGATTGGATGAGTAACATTAATAAACGTCGCATCTACGTTTTTGGGAACGTTTGCACAGTTTTTTAGTTAAATCTGGTTTCAATTGCTTTTTAGTTTGTAAAATTGTTACATCAACGTAACCAAATATAAACTAACTATAACATCCCGAAATAGAATTATATTCTATCTGCAAGCGATTGCAGCATCATAAAAAAACCAAATTACTTCAAATAAATAAATAACTATGAGCAGAGTTTTACTCTTTTTAGCACTTCTCTCTTTTTTTGGATTATCTGTTGCTCAAGCACAAAACAGACAATTAACAGGAACTGTAAAGGATAAATCTGATGGGCAGCCACTAATAGGCGTGAGTGTATCGATAAAGGATTCGAAAATTGGAGCGAGTACAGATGCGAATGGAGTTTACAAAATTCCCGTTCCGGCCAAAGGCGCTACCCTAATTTTTACCTATGTAGGTTATAAAACAAAAAATGTTGCTGTAGGTGAGCAAAACAAAATAGATGTAACACTTGAAGAAGATGCCAACACTTTACAAGAGGTTACCGTAAACATCGGTTACGGATCTGTACGTAAAGAAGCCTTAACGGGTTCCGTATCTTCCATTACCGGGAAAGATATTGATCAGTTCCCGGTAAGCACTGCAGCCCAGGCTTTGGCTGGTAAACTGGCAGGCGTATCGGTTACCACAACGGAAGGAAGCCCAGGCGCCGAAATTGTAATTAAAGTACGTGGGGGTAGCTCACTTACGGGTGATAATTCTCCATTGTACATTGTAGATGGAATCCAGGTTGAAAATGCATTATCCATTTTATCGCCGAACGAAATCCAGTCTATTGATGTGTTAAAAGACGTGGCATCAACATCAATTTATGGCAGTAGAGGTGCTAATGGAGTAGTGATCATTACCACCAAAAGCGGAAAGAAAGGAAGACCGATTGTTTCGTTTGATGCTTATGCGGGTGCGCGGCAGATTGTAAACGAGCTGGATGTAATGAATCCTTATGAGTTTATCAAATATCAATATGAGCTCTATAACAACAACACCAATCAGGATGTAAAAGATACTTTTACCAAAAAATATGGCACGTTTGAAGATCTGGACATTTACAAAAATATTCCAAATATCGATTGGCAGGACAAAATTTTCGGCCGTCAGGCATGGAGCAATACCGAAGTTTTAAATCTATCAGGCGGTACTTCTAAAACCACTTACAATGTTTCGGTAAACAATACCAAGGAAGACGGTATTATGCTTAACTCTGGCTATAGAAGAACTTTTGCCTCTGTGCGTTTAGACCATAAATTTTCTGATAAATTCAGGGTTGGTCTAAATGCCCGTTACAGTGGTCAGCGTATTGATGGTGTAGGTACAACCTCTACAGGTTCGCAGGGTACTAACCGTTTAAGAAATTCTGTACGTTACCAGCCTTATTCAGGTGGTGGCGATTCTGGCGATTTGTTCGATGCAGACTATTTAACTACCGGATTAACCAATCCAATTACCTTGGCCAACCAGGAATTGAAATATGATTATCGCAACGATTTAATTTCGAGCGGTTATGTACAATATTCGATTCTTAAAAACTTAACGATAAAGAGTACCGTTGGTTACAACCGAACTAACAGGCACGTTAATACTTTTAATGGCCCGGTAAGTAACGTAGCCAGGAACAATGCAGGTTTACCTGCCATCCAACTGGACACGGTAGCCCAAAAATCTTTTATTAATACCAACACCATTAACTATAAACCAAATCTGGGTAAAGACCATAGTTTAGATTTATTGGTAGGCCAGGAAATCAACATGGTCGATATCGATTCGAGAACAACTGTGCTYAAATTTTTACCCATAAACATCTCTCCCGATGATGCTTTTGTGAGCAGCGCTCCGGCAAATACCATTCAGGACAGGCCAACTTCACTAATTTCTGGCACCAGGCAGTTTTCGGTATTTAGCAGGGCCTCTTACGGTTTTAAAAATAAATACCTGGCCACTGTAAACTTCAGAACAGATGCTTCTTCATTATTTGCGGCAGGGAAACAATGGGGTTATTTCCCATCGGCACAGGTAGCCTGGAGGGTAACGGAAGAGAAATTTGTAAAAGATATGAACCTCGATTGGTTAGATAACTTTAAAGTTAGGTTTAGTTATGGTGCAGCAGGGAACAACCGTATCGGTCAGGATTTATTTAGAACATTATTTTACCTAAGTTCTACCACCGGTGGTTATGCCGATACAGATGGCTCAGTATCAACTGGTTTAATTTCAGGTACAGCTACAGGAAATATTTTATCTAACCCGAACATTACCTGGGAAACCAATATTTCTAAAAACCTGGGTATTGATATCGATTTATTTAAAAACAAGTTATCGCTTAATTTAGATTATTACGACAACAGAACAAAAAACCTACTTTTAAATGCAAATGTGCCACAAACTACGGGGTATGCTACACAACAGCAAAATGTGGGTAAAACCCAAAATACAGGTTTCGAACTGCAATTGAATTATCAGGCCGTTAAAACCAAAAACTTTAGCTACAATACCAGTTTCAACATTTCATTCAACAAGAACAAAATTGTCGAACTGCAAAATGGCGTAAATTCATACATCACACAATCAGGCTGGGTAAACAGCTTAGGCGATTTTAAAGTCGAAGTAGGCCAGCCGGTTGGTCAGTTTTACGGTTTCGTTTCGGACGGGCGATATACTGTTGATGATTTCACCTACGTCCAAAACACAACTACTGGTGCCTATACCTATACACTTAAGCCAACTGTTGCAAATAGCAGGGTATTATTGGGTAACCGTGATCCTCAGCCAGGCGACATGAAGGTTCAAAAACTATCGTCTTCATCAAGTATGATGATCGGTGATGACGACAGAACGGTTTTAGGTACAGCACAGCCGAAATTCACCGGAGGTTTCAACAATCAGTTTGCCTATAAAAATTTCGATCTAACTGTATTTGTAAACTTTAGTTACGGAAGCAAGGTGTACAACGCCAACAAAATAGAGTTTACCTCGCAATACAACGTAAAAGACAACAATTTACTTGCGGTGATGAATGATCGCTGGCAGAACTTTGATGCCAATGGTGTAAAGATAACAGACCCGGCATTATTGACTTCCATGAACGCCAATACTTCACTATGGACGCCTACAGGAGGGAACTATGCTTTAACCTCTTACGCTATTGAAAATGGCTCGTTTTTAAGAATCAGCAATCTGACACTGGGTTATAGCTTACCACAGGGTTTGATCAGAAAAACAGGTTTCATTTCAAAATTAAGGGTATACGGAACAGTTAATAACTTATATACGATAACGGGCTATACAGGTTATGATCCTGAAGCAAACACCCGCCGATCGAATCCACTTACGCCAGGTATAGATTACGCTGCTTATCCGCGCAGCAGATATATCCTTGCTGGTATAAACATGGTATTTTAACCTCAACATTAAAGAAAATGAACAATAAATTTATAAAATCGGCTTTAATGGTAATTGCTGTTGGAGCATTGAGCATAACTACTTCCTGTAAAAAATATTTAGATGTACAATCGCCGTCATCCTCTAGTCCGGATGTTGTTTTTGAAAGTACAGCAAACACCAATGCAGCAATTATTGCAGTTTACAACCGTCTTTGCGGTGATAATGGTTACGGAAGCCGCATATCTACACTATTTGGTTTAACCGCCGATGATTTTAAAACCTCGGGAAGTTATAGTTCTTCCGATCGCAGGGGGATTAGCATGTACGGTGCGAGTTCAGACAATACCGATCTGATCAACCCATTTTTACAATTATATGCGGGCGTAGAGCGGGCAAACATCTGCATCAAATTTATCCCGGCCTCTAGTCTTTATACCAATGGTTCTGAGGCTGACAAAACGATTATGAAACGGTATTATGGTGAAGCTTTAACATTAAGAGCACAATTTCTTTATGAATTGATCCGTAACTGGGGTGATGTTCCTGCGTCTTTCGTGCCTTCTGCAGATGCCGAAACATTGTATGGCCCAAATGTAGACCGCAATAAAACCTATGATCGGATCATCGCAGATTTAAAAATGGCTGAGGACCTGGTGCCATGGAGAAGTGGAATCACAGAATACGGCAGTTTCCGTTATACCAAAGGTGCAATTAAAGGCTTAAGAGCCCGTATTGCTTTAGCCAGAGGCGGTTATTCGCTAAGGTCGGCCAATCATACTATGGAACGCAGTGCTGATTATTTAACTTATTATAAAATTGCTTTTGATGAGTGTTTGGACATTATGAACCACCGTTCGGAGCATAGCCTGAATCCCGTTTATGAAAATGTATTTAAGACCTTGCATACCACAACCCGCTATGATGACGCCCACGAGCTGATGTTTGAAGTGGCTGCTTTTGGCGGCAACGCTTCTACCGATAGCAAATTAGGTTATTATAACGGTATCCGTTTTAACTCCGCATCTACTTTTGGTTCAGGCGGCGGCGGGATGAATGCTATTCCTACTTACTTTTATGAATTTGATGTCACCAAAGATTGTCGCAGGGATGTAACCATCGGCGTTTTCGAAATTACCGCAACATCAAAGAAAATTATCAATACCCTGTTTAACATGACGGATGGAAAATTCCGCAAATCATGGACAACTTTTAACAACTCTTCCGCTGCTCAAACTTTCGGGGTAAACTGGCCAATGTTACGTTTTGCCGATATACTGTTAATGTATGCAGAGGCAGATAATGAAATTAACGGAGCACCATCTGCTTCCGCAGTTAATGCCTTGCAAGAGGTACAAAAACGTGCCTTTGCTGGTTTTGAAGGACAAATCCCAGTAACACCAATGGATAAAAACGGCTTTTTTACTGCTATTGTGAAAGAAAGGTTATTGGAATTTGGAGGAGAGGGTATCCGTAAATATGATTTAATCCGCTGGAATTTATTAGGCAGTAAATTTGAAGAAACACGCAATAAAATACGTGCTTTGATTGCAGGAACGGGCGATTATACCAGTGTACCAAATTACGTTTATGCCAAAGAGGGGAATTACCTGTTGGGAACGAGCGTAAACGAAGTAGCCACACTCGATCTCTATGGCGGTGTACCAAATAATGTGTTTGCCTCACCAGGATTAAACACTTCAACAGCACCGAGCGGATATACCACTAAAAACTGGAGAAAGGCTGTTACAGAAGAAAACTCCATAACCAGCACTTCTACGGGAATTGCTTTTTACTTCGAAGCAAATAAAAAGGAACTTTTCCCATATCCTAAAACAACATTGATCGAAAATCCGAGTATGGCTCAAAACTTTGGTTATTAATTAGATATTAATTATGAAAACATTTATAAATCAATTAGGGTTTAAATTCGCCGTTTTATTATTGATGGTTGCGGTAATTTCTTCATGCAAAAAGGAAGAAGATATTCCAACAGAACCAGCAAGGATATTTAAGCCAAGCGATGTAAAAATTACCGCTGGCGAAACTTCAGCGAAATTAACCTGGACAGTTCCTTTGATGTCGACTGGAAAAACCTTTAAATACAGTATCGATTTCTCAACAGATTCGCTGTTTGCTACTGTAAATTACACCACTACAGCAGATACGGCCGGTGTAACGGTAACTGAAGAGAATTTAGCGGTAAGAACCAAATATTATGCAAGGGTTAAAGCCAGTGCAACTGAAAGCCAGCCTGAATCGAAATATATACGTAGCAGCGTTTTTCAGTTAACCGGGATTCAACTTTTTGCAGCCATCAGAGATAATGAAATTAAAGAGAATAATATTACACTGCGTTATACCCCAACAGTTGGTTTAACATCCATCGTTTTAACCCCTGAAAGCGGAACGGCAACCACGATAACCCTGAGTACCACTGATGCCTCGGCAGGGTTAAAAGCCATAACAGGATTAACAGCAGGGACAAAATATACCGCCGAACTATTTGCAGGAACGAAAAGCAAAGGAATTGCCACTTTTATTACCCTTGCTCCAACTACATATACGGTTAAATTAAATCCTGGTGATGACCTGGCTGCAGCGATTGCCAGTGCAACAAATGGCGCAATTATTGGTTTAAACCCAGGCACCTATACCTTGTCGGCAACCACTTTCATCACCCAAAAAACCATTACCATAAAATCAACATCAGGCAACCCAACCGATACAAAGGTAAATTATAAGGAAATTGATTTAGAGGGTACTGGGGCAGGCGTAACGCTTTCGGGTATTGAATTTGATGGAACAGCCAGTGCATCGCTTTATTTCCTTAATTTTATTGGCACACAGGCGGCCAATGGTGCAGCAGCAACTTTTACCAATGTAGTGGTAGATAACTGTATTGCACATGGCTCTGTAACATCGTTTTTAAGAGGCGATAGAGGCACGGCCGCCCGCGATTTTAAAATCACAGGCATTACGGTTAATAACTCGATTGTTTACGACATGGGCTTAAATGGTTCATCTGCATATTATACTTTTCACCTAAATAAAATGCAGTTCAATGCCCTTACCATATCTAAATCTACTTTTTACAATGCAGGCCCTGGCCTGGTTACAGCGAGCACCACTTATACAGGGGATGTTATCCCGACAGTTGCGATCACCAATTCGACCTTTAATGGTTTTGGTGGCAATGCCAAGTACGCCCTGTTAGATGCGAATGCCAATCCGATCAATTTTACCATTTTGAACAGCATTTTTGCAAATACACCAAAATCGGGTACGGTTAACGCTGCTGCCATTAGGGGCACAGGTGCAGGAAGTACATTGAAGGTTTCGAACAGTAATTACTTCAACCTGTTCAGCGCCCTAACTGGCGGAACAGCACTAACCTTTGGAACAGCAACTTTAGCAAGTAATCAATCTATCAATACCGGCTGGACAGCTACAACAACTGATTTCACTATAGCTGTTGGTTCGCCTTTAAGAAGCGCGGGAAGCACCGGTGGTCCGATCGGCGATCCAAGGTGGACATACTAATAAAAATTATAGGGCAGGTTTTAATCTGCCCTTTTTTAATGAACTTTATGCAGGGTTGCGTCATCTCCTTTGGTTTATCGGACTGATTTTTCTTCTTGTAAATAGTATTACAAGAAGAAAGCTTGGTAAGCGTTTAAATAAAAGGCAGGGTGAACTTCCGTCATCTCTAGTTCACAGAACTTGTGGTCGTATTAGTCCCTGCCTTTTATTACTGTCCAAGGCCTAGCTAGAATACTTTCTTTGAACTATCAAAGGTGATCGGCAAAAGACAGTTTATTTAAATATACTAAAAGATAAACGTATGGGAAACTGGAATGTTATTTTAGGAGTAGATGTATCAAAACTTACACTGGATATCAGCTGTGCAGAACGCAGGCTGCATATTAAGATCGATAACCATAGTAAAGGATTTGCCATGTTTAAAAAGTGGTGCAGAACCAATTCAATTGAGCTTAAAGAAGTACTGGTTGTTATGGAATTTACAGGCGGCTATGAGTACCGTTTTATCCAGTTTCTGGAATCGCAATCAATTGCCTATACCAGGCTATCTGGTTTGGAGATCAAAAATTCAATGGGCATGGTACGCGGAAAAAACGACAAGGATGATTCTTTCCGCATAGGTCAGTATGGYGAGGATAAGATCAAGCGCCTGGAGGCATCCCGKCCATTGAACAACAATATTCTTATAYTAAGGCAGCTGCTTTCCTTTCGGAAAAGACTGGTAAGGGAAAAGGCTGGCCTGGAAAGTACTTTAAAAGAAAGGATATACATGTTTTCAACCGGCAAGGACGATAAGATCAGCAAGATAATCCGCTCAAAGATAAAGGCAGACCAGAAGCATCAGTCCGAAATAGAGGCTGAGATTGCCTCTATTATCAAGCAGGATGGAGAGATGCTTAAAAATTATCGTATAATAAGCAGCATAAAGGGTATCGGCAAGGTAAATGCCTGGATGACGATCGCCTACACGGAAAACTTTGCATCTTTTCCAGACGCAAGGAAGTATGCAGTTTACGTGGGGGTAATACCATTCGGAAATACATCTGGAACAACTATCAAGGGAAAGCCAAAGGTGAGTTATCTGGCACAAAAGGAACTAAAACAGGAACTCAATCAGGCCGCAAAGTCTGCTATGCAACATGATCCCGAAATATCAGCTTATGCAGAACGTAAACAAAAGACCAAAGGCTATAATCTTGTTTTAAACAATGTGAAGTTCAAACTGATTTTAAGGATGTTCTCACTTGTTAA
>NZ_JBFTRT010000100.1:0-14841 GCF_056399685.1 Pedobacter sp. 01N416 | reverse complement strand
GTCCTGTCTTTCGATCCTTCTGGTTCAGTCTGATCCCAATGCCCGTCAAACCAGATTCCGCCTATTTCACCATAATTGGTCAACAACTCTGTTAATTGGTTTTTCATGAACTGCAAATAGCTTGCATAATTACCTTTGCCCGTTCTACCTGAGTTCTGTCCGGTACGACCAGTTTCGTGTGGATAATCTTCTCTTCGCCAATCTAACAGCGAATAATACAGGTATAGTTTTATGCCTTGCTTATGGCACTCATCGGCCATCATTTTTACGATATCTTTTTTGTAGGGCGTATTCATGATATTGAAATCAGAATATTTGGTATCCCACATGCTAAAACCATCATGGTGCCTGGTAATCAGCGTAATGTATTTCATTCCGGCATTCTTCGCCATGCTCACCCATTGTTCGGCATTAAACTCAACAGGATTAAAAAAATCTTTAAGGTTGGTATAATTATGAACATTCAACTTTCGTTCGTTCATTACCCATTCGCCGCTCCCTGGTACACTAAAAGGACCCCAGTGGATAAATAAGCCAAAACGGGCATCGTTAAACCATGCCCGCTGTTTTAAATTAGAGGCTGTAGGTGTATAATCCTGTGCTTTTAACTGTAAGGCAATTAATAGCACAAGGCATATTAGGGTTAATTTCTTCATAAGGATAGTGGTATCGTTTGGTTAGGTTTTAGTCTATTGATGCGGTGGCTTTGGTTGGTTTTCCAATTACCTTATAATTTCCATCGCCTTTTAAAATGGCCAGGATCTGCGATTGGTTGGTAAAAAGATTTTTTGCTGCAGCCAATTCTTTATCGTACTGGAAGCTCTGCTCAATTCTTCCCTTTTCGTAAAAATATCGGCTTACGATCTGTGTTTCTAAAACTCTTTTTATTTCTGCTTTATGGCTAACCAGATCAGTTTTTTTAGAAGAGGTAAGTTTATATTTAAGATTCTCCAGATCGGTTTTTACCTCAGCAGATTTATTTTCCTTTTCGGCTTCTAAACGTAAATCGGAAAGCAACCTTTCGGTACGGCTTAGGTAAGTTAAATCTTTATCGGCCAAACTGCCAGAAAATGCAGCATAGTCCGCATCAGATAACTGGAAAGTTTTGGCCGAGGCCAAACTTGGTTTTTCTTTCCTATATTGATTTGCGTAGTTAAAGAAAAGGTTTTTGTTAAGCATTGAAATGGTAATCGGGCTGAGCTTTATGGCATCTACCACGATATCGGGATAAACACCATTACCACTGTACACGTTTCTTCCTGCTTTGGTTTGGTACATTGCCATGGTCGAATCGGCAAAACGTTCTGCAATACCATCTGCATTTTTATGTGCATAATCTAATTTTTGGATGCACCTGCCTGATGGTGTATAATATTTTGCCACAGTTACTTTAACCAAGCTGTTATAGGGCAGGTTAAAGGTTTGCTGAACCAAGCCTTTGCCGTAACTACGTTGGCCGATTACAATGGCACGATCTAAATCCTGTAAAGAACCCGCAACAATTTCTGAGGCTGAGGCCGAATTACCATTTACAAGCACTACCAACGGAACCGAAGTAGAAACCGGGGTTAAAAGTGTTTTATAGGCGATGGTTTTCTCTACATTTTTGCCTTTTTGGGCTACAATAAGCTGATCTTTATTCACAAAGAGGTTCACAATTTTAACCGCTTCCTGCAAAATACCCCCGCCGTTGTTTCTCAAATCTAAAACCACACCTTTTGGGTTTTCTTTTTGAATAGCCAACAGCGCATCTTTAACTTCCTGTCCGGAATTTTCAAGAAATTTATCGAGTTTGATGTAACCGATACCATCACCAACCATTCCTGAGTAAGAAACGTTAGGCTGTTTTATTTCATCACGGACAAGTTTTTTAGTGATTTCTTTTCCATCTCTGATCATCAACAAATCAACGGCTGTGCCTTTAGGGCCACGCAATAATTGGCTAACCTCTGAGCGGTCTTTTCCTTTTATGGCAATCCCGTTGATGCTCAGCACCTGATCGCCGGCTTTAATATCACTTTTATTTGCAGGATAACCTTCGCTTACTTCATTGATAAACAGTTTTCCATCGATAAAAACAGTGCTGGCACCAATACCTCCGTACTGTGTGCTCACATATTTTAGCTTGTAATCTTCAATCTCCGATTCTGGGACATATTCGGTATAGGGATCTAAACTATCCAACATGGCATCAATCCCCGTTTTCATCAATTGGGGGGCATTAGTGTCATCAACATAATTGATATTGATTTCTTTATAGAGCGAAGCAAAAATATCCAGATTTTTAGATACGAGGAATAAATCTTCTTTAAATGAAAAAGACAAAACAGCCACGCCAAAGCCAGCTGCTAAAAGACCATATTTTAGTTTCTTCATTCCCTTATATATTTAAATTCCGAAGGGCAAGTTAAATGAAATACCGCTCTTTTTGGAAGGTTATTATTGATTAAGCAAACGTAAATGTACAAAAACCGATAAATATTAAAAACAGCTTATTTGGGCTAAGCGTAAATTAAGCGTTACGCGAAAAAGAAGAGGATGAAAACAAGGAAAAATTTACTAAAGTCTGTTACCCTTGGTATCGGCAAGTGCTTTTTGAATGGTAAATTCGATGTAGGTGCGGTCGCGTTTTACCAAACGCATTAAATCTTCAATCAGTTGATCTTCTTTGCCTGGCGTAAATTCTAAAGGCTCGTTCGCCAGATCGCGATATTTCCTTAAGAACTTGGTTTTTACTTTAAATGCAGTTTCTGAAGTAAGTTGAAAATTAGCCATGGCATATTTTATTTGATGCAAAAGTAAAAAATATTTGCTCAGGTTAATACCTTTTTATGTGATGTGACAAAAAAAGTGGAGATTCGCGGATTCTTTTTGCACGATAATTGTGTTAAAAGCACGTTATAAAACCTAATCGGTATAAAAACCGTGTAATACAAATTTTTAAAAATGAAATCATGGCAGGTATCATCGATCGTTTATGGTTTTATAACCTTTAAAAAACAAATTAAACAACATGAAAAAAATCATCTTCTCTATTGTTTTCCTAACCTTGGGTTGGGCAACATCAAAGGCACAAACGTTTAACCTCGGGGTTAAAGCAGGTGTAAACTTAGCAAAGTTAAATGCAGATTTTGCAAGTGAAGAAAACCGTTTAGGTTATCAGATCGGTGCCTGGGCACGGATTGGTGGCGCTAGTCTTTATGTGCAACCAGAGGCTTACATTGGTAGCAAAGGCAATAAATTTATCAGCATTACGCAAGATAATGGGAACGAAGTTGCAGCTGAAGGGAAAGTAAAATTTACCACTTTAGATGTTCCTGTTTTATTGGGAACAAAATTTGGTGCTAAAAATTTAAACTTCCGCTTAATGGCTGGTCCGGTTATTTCATTTATTCTGGATGAAAATTCGTCGTTTAGTTCTGCTTATCAACAAGCAACCGATTTCGACAACTACAAAAACCAGGCACTGGGCCTACAGGCTGGTGCTGGTGTAGATGTGGGTAACATTTCGGTTGATTTACGCTACGAAGCCGGTTTATCCAACATTAGTAAAAGTGAAAAATACAGCCAAAAACCTAACTTGTTTCAATTGAGTTTAGGATTTAAAATTTTGTAATTTTTTCAACAGAACGAGTAAGAGGCGGCCATTGGTCGCCTTTTTTTGTTTAATCCTTTTTTAGCAGTTGAAAAAGCTATTTCTTAGGCTGTTACAGCACATTTATTAATATGTAAAATTGGCATTACAGCCCTGTTTAAGCCCTAAAAAATGTCGATTTTTATAGTAAAACAATTAAACGAAAAACAAAATGAAACATCCTATTCTTTTACTGTTTGCTATTATTATATCGCTCTCTGTAAAAGCCCAAAATTTTAAATATGCTTTTGTAACTGATACCCATGTTGGGTCATCAACAGGCGAAGAAGATCTTAACCGAACTGTTGCTGATTTAAATATGCTGAATGACATCGATTTTGTGATCATTACTGGCGATATCACCGAAATGGGTACCAATAATGAGCTTAAACTGGCTAAAGATATCCTATCAAAATTAAATAAACCATACCACATTATCCCTGGAAACCACGATACCGGATGGTCAGAATCAGGTGGTGTAAATTTTATTAAAGCGTTTGGTGGTGATAAATTTATTTTCGATCATAATGGCTACCGTTTTATAGCATGTGCATCTGGCCCTTACGTAAGGATGAGCGATGGGCACATTCCAAGGGATGCGACCGTTTGGCTTGACAGCGTGCTTAAAGCAACACCTAAAAATATGCCCATTATTTTTGCCAACCACTACCCATTGGATAACAGTTTGGATAATTGGTACGAAGCAACAGATGAGCTAAAGAAATATAATATCCAATATGCCATTTGCGGCCATGGGCACAATAATCACCCTTATAATTTTGAAGGTATTGAAGCCACAATGGGCCGCTCTAATCTAAGGGCAAAGGATGGTATTGGTGGGTATAATATTGTAACAATGACCAAGGATAGTGCATTTTTTCAGGTTAAAAAACCAACCCAGGATATTCTTCCCGTATGGCGCAAAATTGCCTTAAAAACTTTTCTCGCCGATTCAAAAAAATATGATCGCCCTGATTTTGCCATCAACAATAAATATGCGGGCACGAAGGAAGTTTGGACTTACCACTCCAACGCAAATGTAGTGAATACACCAACCTATACATCGAACAATGTTATTTTTGGCAATAGCTTAGGTTTGGTTGAAGCCTTAAATAAAAATACCGGAAAGAAAGTATGGACATTTAAAACCAAAGGCGCGATCTACTCATCACCAGTTGCTGTTAACAATATGGTTATCTTCGGTTCAGGCGATGGCACTATTTACGCATTAAGTGCAAAAACAGGAAAAGAACTCTGGCGCAAGGAAACAACTAACTCGGTATTAGGTTCGCCGGTGGTTAGCGGGCAACGGGTATATATAGGTGGCAGCGATAATACCTTCAGGGCATTGGATGTTAAAACAGGGAATGAAATATGGGCATTTAAAGAAGTAGAAGGTACAATTGTGGGCAAACCACTTATTTATCAGGGCAAAATTATTTTTGGCTCCTGGGGCAGGCATTTGTATGCCCTGGATATTAATAGCGGAAACCTATTGTGGAAATGGAACAATGGCCAGGGTAACAGAATGTTTTCGCCAGCTATGGTAACGCCTGTAGCTTATAACGGGATAATTTATATTGCAGCTCCAGACCGTTATTTAACCGCGATTGATGCAAAAAACGGCAGTACACTTTGGCGAAACAAAGAAGCTACAGTTCGGGAATCGATCGGACAATCGGCAGACAGTACCATTATTTATGGCAAAACCATGCAGGACGAAATTGTAGCTTATAAAGCGCAGGCACAAGATCCGGGTGTACTTTGGCGATATAATGTAGGCTTTGGATATGAACACGTACCATCCATGTTGATTGAAAAGGAAGGAAAGGTATTTTTTGGAACAAAGAATGGTGTTATTTATGCTATCGATCCTAAACAACAAAGCACGGTTTGGGCACACAAAATAGATAATTCGATGATCAATACCGTAAATGTGATTAATGGAAAAAATCTTGTTATAAGCACTATGGATGGAAAAGTAGTTTGGTTAAACGCTAATAAGTAAGCATAAACAATTCATATAAAAATCATTTATAAATTACAAGCCTGTATTTTGAGAATTCACAGCCCYTTCGCATAGACTCAACCAACTGAATAGATAAACCTTTTAATATTTATTTAGCTTAGAAAATTAACCACAACCAAAAAAATACAAGCATCTATCTAAATAGCGATTAACAAAACGAGGCTGTATCATAAGTTGACACAGCCTCATTTTTTGTCATTTTCATTAATACCTCCCTACAGGAGCATTTTCGAATATTCGATTCTCAGGGGCCAATTTTACTTTTGATACAGCCTCTTTTATTAGTTATTGCCAACCAGGATTTTGTTTTAAGTCTATTCCCTGATCTTTATACAGTTTAATCTGATCAAGTGGCAGTGGGCTTAAATATACTTTGTCATTATCAAATGTCCTTTGCGTTTCTGGTTTAGGGGCAGGTATGATATACCCTTCTGTTGTTCCATCAATGGCTACAGTTGCTTTGGGGTAATCTGCTTTTTTAATCCAGGCTCCTCTGTTAATACTAGTATTTAATTTAGTATCAATGTAAGCGTATTTCCTCCACCTTTTCAAGTCATCATTTCTAAAACCTTCCATCATTAACTCGATTCTTCTTTCTCTACGAATTTCCCAAATTAATGAAGATACTGCAGGATCTCTCTGTGGATCATCGTAAACCACACCATTAACGGCTGGCTGCCCACCTATGACCTGAAGATTAGGCATTGAAATTCCACCTCTTTTTCTTAATTTATTAATGGAGTTATCCAAATCGGCTTGAGTTAATGTTCCCAGTTCTGCAGAAGCTTCTGCAAAGTTCATCATAACTTCTCCTAAACGAATAATAGGCGCATCAGTAGTGTTGGTACTAGATAGTGCTTCAGCTGTGCCCCATAAAGTTTGATCCTCCATTAAGAATTTTAAAACAGAATAACCACTTGTGGAATAATTAGAAGCTATGCCTGGTAAACGCAGATCAGATACAAATGTTTCTTTCATTCTAGGATCACGGTTTGCCATTACATTAGCTATAGACTTATCTCCCTGATAAAGTGGTGATACTGAAGCTGGAAGGCCATCTGTACACAAATATGCATCAATAGCATTTTTAGACGGGCCAGTTTGAGGCTCCCTGTTTACATAACTCACTAATGAATGTGTGCTTTGGGCAGTACCATACTGTCTGTATAGAATAATCTCAGGATTTCCTTTAAGGTCAAGAGAGCTAAATAAGGTTCTATATTTAGCTCCTAATGAATACCCGCCTTTCGTCATCACTTCGTTAGCTGCCCATTTAGCTGCTTCTAAATACTCGGTTGCTTTAGCAGGGTTAATATTCGAATATTTTAGCAAGGTACCATGATAAAGAAATACACGGGACATAAATGCCAACACAACGTATTTGTTAACAATCTGTCCGTTTGGCCCAACAAGAGCGTCAGTCGCCCTGACGTTTTCAGCAGCGTATTTAAAATCTGCAAGCATATTATCTAGCACAACAATCTGTGGATCTCTGGGTTTATATAAGTCTATTGAAGTTTCTTCCAAAGGTTTGTCATAGTAAGGAAAATCTCCAAAAGCTTTAACCAAGTCGTTATATTCTAAAGCACGGAAAAAACGACCTACACCAACCCAGTTCTTTTTAATATCATCAGATAAGTAAGTTGAATTACTTACTCTATCTATAAATATATTGGCTTTTCTGACAAAAGTAAAACTCCATCCTCCGCCAGACGTAGGAACATTTTTGGTAAATGCAGTAGGAGTTGTTGGTGCAAAATCATCATTTAATGTTTCTCCGGAAAAATATTTACCAAATGTAAATCCGGATCCGTAACCTGTAAAATAACTTGTGTAAAATCCCCAGGCAAAGGTACTCACCTCTTTCTCTGTTCTCCAATAAGTATCATCAGAAAAAGAATCTAACGGCTCCCTTTCCAAAAAATCTTTTTTACAACCGTTCCCTAATATCAAAATAAGGAAGGCAATTATAATATATATCTTTTTCATCGCTGTAATAGTTATAAGGTTACTTGAATACCAAATGATAATGTTTTTCTGTAAGGATAAACTCTTCCAAATGATGCCGCATCAGTTTGATCTGCTGTATAGTCAACTTCTGGATCTATTGGAATTCCTACGTTAGAAATCGAAAATAAATTTTCTCCACTTAAGTAAAATCTTAGCTTATCAATTTTCACTTTGCTTGTTAAACGTTTTGGAAAGGTATAACCCACAGTAATGTTTTTGGCTCTCAAGTAGGCCATATTTAATAAATATTTCGTTTGAGTTAAAAAATTTAATGAGTTATTAGATTGGGCCTGATTTGTTGGTCTTGGATAGAAAGCATCGGGATTAGAAGGTGTCCAATAATCCATTTGATGCTCAAAAGAAGCCTCAGCAGGATTCCAACCTGGAACAAAGATTGGCCCCGAAGCCCAAAAGTCTCTTTTTCCTACCCCCTGAAAAAATGCATCAATATCAATACCTTTCCAGGAAGTACCTAAACGGAATCCATATTGGTAGCGTGGCGTAGAATTTCCAATTACTTTTAAATCTCCGTGATCATCAACGGTATTGGCGCCATTATTAATTACGCCATTACCATCAAGGTCTTTATATTTAACATCACCTGGGCCATAAAAGAATGAGGCGGTTTCATATCTGCTTTGCGAAGGAATGCCAGGTTTTAAAATCCATTTATTATTTGCGTCCTTTCCTGAAAAATCATCTGAAGTAAAATAACGGTCGGTTTCATACCCCCATATTTCTCCAAGAGTTTTACCTTCATAATTACCCGTTACAGTTAATGTTGTGTTGGCAAATTTGGTAATTTTATCCTGAAAATCAGATAAGGTGCCCGTTAAATTGATCATCAAGCCATTTTCAAAAGTATGATTATAATCAATTGCTAATTCCCATCCATTAGTTGTCATCTCTCCATAATTTCTTCGTGGAGATGTTGCCCCAAAAGATGAAGGAAGTGTTACTCCGGCACTTAACATATCGGTAGTTTTTCTTTTATACCAATCAAAACTTACTCCTAAGTTATTTTTAAAGAAACGGGCATCCAAACCTAAATCAAATGTAGTAACCGTTTCCCAAGTAAGGGATCTGGATACCGCAAGTGGAGTACTTATAGTCACCTGATTTGAACTGCCAATCCACCAGCCAGAATTTGATGTATCCATTAATGGGATAAAAGGATAAAAATTATTTCCAGTTACCACATCCTGATTACCCACTGATCCATAGGATCCGCGTATTTTTAAAAATGACAGTACATTTTCTATTGGCTTTAAAAATGATTCTTCTGATAAAATCCACCCGGCAGACATTGATGGGAAGAAGCCCCATAAGTCATTTTTAGGGAAACGTGATGAACCGTCATATCGACCATTTAATTCAAGGAGGTATTTGTTTTTATAAGCATAATTGATCCGTCCAAATAATCCTTTTGAGGAATAATGCCTATTGTACCCATCAACAAACTGATCACCAATTGCTCCTGGAATTGCGCCTACACCAGGGTCTAATAAGGTATTTCTTTTCGAGTACTGATAATTTTTTTGATAATAATCTATATCTCCACCTAGAATAACCTTGAATGAATGGTCATTAATATCTTTGGTATAGGTTCCATAAAGTTTACCTGCATTTACATCTGTCCACGCTGAACCAAAAGCTGCATAATCATAAGCAACCGACTGATAATTTTTATTTACCGGCGGTAAATCGCCACCTGCCCAAAAATCAATGCCCCTGGTTCCACCTCCAATAATTTTCGAATGAGTATTGGTTGATGAATAGGTATAGTCTGCATCAATTGTTAATCCTTTTAAAGGTTTAAAAGTCGCTCCTGCCTGAATCCTGGCTAGGCCTGTTTTTTCTCTATTCATATTGGCCTGTTGAACTTCTGTAACTGCGCTTCTGAAAGGTTCACCCTGATACGTACCATAGGGATAAAATTTCGGCCAGCGATAAAGATAGTACCAAGGACCAATTGTTGCAGTACTAAAGATAAATGGTGTTGTTGTTAGCGTATTTGTGTAGAAAATCTTTCCTCTAATGTCAAGATAATCCTTTACTGCAGTATTAACACTCACAGACATGTTATAACGGTCGAATTCATCGGGGTTAACTTTCAAAACACCATTCTGGTTTAAATAACCTAAACCAATGTTATAGCTGGTTTTCTCACTTCCTCCACTTACACTTAAATTATGATTTTGTTGTGGGGTCCATTTTTTCATGTATTTATCTGCAGCATCCCATGAGCGATAAAAAAATAATTTGCCATCACGAAGTTCAAAATCCCTTCCTCTAACCATTTCATCACCTAAGTCCTGTCCTCCATATAAACTATCCCATTCTTTCATTTTGCCAATGGCAATTTCATCAATGTACATTCCTACAATACCTGGTTGAGTGGTATTAGGGTTTGTACGTTGTAAAGCTGACAATGCAAAGTTTGCCCCATCGGCAGCATTAGCTATTTTCTGCAAGGTTGTTGGCGTAGACCAGGAGAAATTATTTGTATATGAAATTTTACTTGGCGTGTTTTTCTTTCCCGATTTTGAAGTAATTAAAACGACTCCCCACGCCGCCCTGGTACCATAAATTGATGTAGATGCTGCATCTTTTAAAACCGAGATACTCTCGATGTCATCTGGATTAACCAATTGCAAACTTTCAATCTCAACATTATCAAGTAAAATAAGTGGTTGTGATCCTCCTCCGTTTAAAGAGCCCCTTAATCCTCGAAGTGTAATTTTAGGATTTTTTCCCAATTCGCCACTAGGCGTGGTAATGCTAAGGCCAGGCACAACACCCTGCAAACCTCTGGCAACATCAGTAATTGGTCGACTCTGCAGTACCTTCGTATCTACAGTAGTTACCGCACCTGTTAGGTTTGCTTTCTTTTGTGTACCATAGCCTACCACCACAACCTCATCCAAACCCTTTGAATCGGATTTAAGAACGACATTTACGATAGTATTGCCATCAACAGGTTTTTCGAGAGTGGCATACCCAATAAAAGTATAAACCAATACATCTGTTTTTAATGCCTTGATGATGTAAACTCCATCCCCATTAGTCTGAGTAATGGTGTTGCTTCCCTTTACTCTGATGGAAACGCCGGGTATAGGGCCATCTTCTGATGTAACCTTACCCGTAATGGTAGTTTGTTGTGCAATGGCATGGGCCAGCAACACAAACGTACCAAGAACTATATTACCGCACAAACACGCAAAAAAGCGCATTATCTGATTATTAAGCAGTTATTGCATTATCTCTATTCCCTTCTGTGCTCCTAAAAAATCTGGGAAATGAAAAAGCCAACCACTATGGGTTGGCTTTTATATCTGTAATTATAATCTATCTGATTAAAAAGAACGATACGTAAGGTCTACGTGGTGCCGTTGTGATGCCACTATAGCCACTAGCAAAAATGGTATAAACCCTTTTGTTTAAAAAAGTACTTGCACTGGTATAATTGGCAAGAACCGTTGCGGTTGTTATTGCTGCTCCAGCCGGCCTGATTTTCCAGGTTTTTGATTGCGCAGACCTTAATGTAATCTCATTGGTAATGTTTAAATAATTTACATTGCCTGCAATGAGCGAGTCTTTTGCATTATCTGTTGCACTTGTTCCATAATATAGATCTACTGATGGTACATTTGGCATTAAGTTGATAAACCGGTATTTACAATAGGCCGTATCCGGCCTGGTAAAACTTTCCTGAGTTAAAACATTTTTGGTATTTGCAGCGGTATCGGTAATATGCGCAACATAATTTTTGCCTGCTTCTATCTGGAAGGTTGTACTGTATAGCACAACTGAATCGGTTCCATCATCTTTCTTTTTGGGAAGAATAATCGATAGTTTTAGATTACCAGGACTTACAGCAAGAAAATCAGCCGTAGAACTGCCCCCTGTGTTATACCCACCACCAGGAAAAGGAGTACGTGCAGTAATTACACTACTAACTCTTTTATCGTTAATTTTAATTGCTATTGCCCTATTGTTATAATAGTAAGAGGCATAGTTCACCTTTAATAAAGCCTGGTCGCTGGTCAATTTTTCGGTTTCACCATAATCGAGTACATTTTTGGTGCAACCAGCTAAAGCCATTGCAATAAACAGACTGGCAAATAAGTTAGAAAATATTTTCATCTTGATATTTTTTAAATTAAAAAATTATGGCTGGCTAAACCAGGTTTCTTTGGTCATGTAGTCAACGTCTAACCCGCCCCACTTGCGTAACTCCTCACTATTCCAAACATATTCAGAATTGTAACGTGGCCTGAATCGATAAGCATATTTCCCGCCTAAAAGAAGGTCGGCTGTAGGAATTTGATAGAACTGCCTGAAGACCGTTGCACTGTAATGATGCTTCCTCATATCAGACCATTGCTCTAAACCGGCCCAACCCCATTGGGCAATGTATTTTTGCCCCATGATGTCGGCCAGTGTTAGTGTTGCAGCACTTTGGGCAACTTCATTAGAGGCCAAATAAGTGTTGATTTCGGCATCGGTTATCAAAGGATCAGGGGTTTTAGAAGCCCTGCCATAAGTGTTGCAAAAAACCATATGGCCAGATATACCAAGCCTGTATGCAGTAAAAGCATCTGCTGTTTTTCCCTGTAAAAACAACGCTTCTGCTTTTGCGAACTGTAATTGCGAATAGGTCATGATTGGGTACCTTGCTGCATCGGCAAAAATATATTTTCCATTGTAAGTAGTAGACCCTGCCGGGATACTGCCGAAAACAATAGGAAGGCCAGATGTACTGCTTCCCTGCGTTGGAACACCGGCTATATACCTGCCCAAAGTAGCTGTAGCCGTACTTGCCGGCAACATCCTGCTCAACCGTGGATCGAGTGAGCTTGTTGGATTTGTGGTAGGCACTCCCCTCACTCCACCTGCAAGATAGTTTAAGATCGTGGTCGAAATCCGACCATAATAAGTAGATGTTGTACCAGATGGATTTATATAGCCCAATGTGGGCCCGAATGGATTGGTATCATCGGTACTTGCTGCAGAGAAATAAACCGTTGCTGATTCTGCTTCATTGGCAAAAGATAAATCAGTGTATTTAACAACACTATCGGCGTACATGGCTTTAAACTCTGGTTTATTTACCAGATGACTGTACTGTAATGCATAAATTGCATACACAAATTTTCTCCATTTGGTCATATCGCCTTTATAAATCCCATCACCGGTAACACCAGCCAGTTGCGTAGCGTAGTTAATTGGACTTTTCATCGTAGAATACTTAAGCGACTGCTCGCAATAGTAACGTACTTTTGCATATACCTCTGGCTGATCATGGTAAGGGAATCTTAACATCCCAGGGGTAAACGCCTCATCCAAAATGATTGGCCCGTACAAATCTGTTGTTTGTTGATAGGCCCAAGCTTTAATGGCATAACCAATTGCAGCATACTCATATTTTTGATTGGCAACTGCATCATTAATTAAATTCTCCAGGTTCAAACCCAAATCAACATAGGTCATTCTCCAGATTACGCCTCCATTATCGCTCGAACGTACAAAAGTGTGTTTTTCAAAAGCAATAGATCCATCATCAGTTGATGCACCAATAAGATTTTGCGTAATTTTCCAGATAAAACGATAATCCTGTGAGGTTCCGTTTGTCATTTGAAATAGAATTGGCGGCAGCAGCAGTTCTGCCTTACTGGTTTGTGGCACAGCAGGGTTTGTATTGATATCGAGGTATTTTTTACATCCTCCAGCCATTAATAATACTGCCGAAGCAATATATAGTTTATATAATATTTTCATGTTGTTCACTATAATTTAACCCTAAATCCTACATTAAAACCTATCGGTTTGCCAACATTACCATAATCGATACCGAAACCTCCAATCCCTCCAACACCTGGTGAATTTGCATTACTCTCTGGGTCGCCACCTGAATAATTGGTAATCAATATCGAATCGGTTAAAGTAAAAAAGGCCCCGAAGCTTTGGATAAATCCGATGCGTTTAACCAGCGATGGGGGAAAATCATATGCCAGCGTAACATCCCTTAAACGCAGCGTTTTGATGTTCCGCTCTACGAACATCTCTGGCGATACGTTCAGAGAATAGTAGTTAGAAGCATAAAAGGGGGTTACTGCAATCGTATTAACCGTAGGGTTGGCCGTATTTTGCAATCCATCGGCTAAAACCCCTTTAATTACGCGCGGCAGCTCTCTATCGAGGGTTTTCAAACTAATCCCTTTAATGTAAGATGCGTACTCGGTACCGTTAACTACATCGCCGCCATATCTTAAATCCCATAAGAAAGAGAGATTAAAGCCTTTGTAGCTAAATCTGTTTACAAAACCTAGCGTAAATTTTGGATTCCTGTCTCCAATGGGATAATATTGTGTATCAGAGCTTGTTGGCAAACCAGAGGACGTATTAATCAAGATATCCCCTCTATTACTTCTATCAAACCTGGTTCCGCTAATCGCACCCGTACTATAGCCAGGATGAACTGCGCTCCTGATTTCACCAATTACCCAGGTATCAGATTCGTAAAGTTCCGGAAGCTCATTTGCCAGCGATAATACCACGCCACGATTGCGGGTAAAGTTAAAAGTAGTGTTCCAGTTAAAATCTTTTCCTTTTATCGGGTTACCTGTTAACTGTACTTCGATGCCACGGTTACGTACCGTAMCCCCATTCATCATCTCTAAAACGAAACCTGTACCATAGCTTAAGCGTGGGTTAATGATCTGATCTCTACTTAATAGGTTGTAATAGTTAAAATCAAGTCCGATCCGGTTTTTCAGAAATTGCATTTCAGTACCGATTTCGAAATTTTCAGATACCTCCGGTTTTAAGTCTGGGTTACCACCATAGTACGAATAGGCATAACCACCGCCTGTAAATCTTTTAGCTTCGTAGTTTGTACCTGTAGAATATTCTCTCCAGGGCTCTTTACCTGTTAATGCATATGAGGCTCTTAACTTACCATTATCCAGCCATGGCAAGGCCGTTTTAACGGTGGCCAGATCGGTAAAATTAAAGGCCAAACTTGCTGATGGATAGGCAAAATATGGATTGTTTGGCATTAACCGCGAAGCGCCATCAACCCTACCCGATAGGGTTAAATACAATAAGGTTTTGTAGCCCATTATGGCCTGTGCAAAAGCACCAACTGTACGGTAGCGGTTTACAT
>NZ_JBFTRT010000099.1:0-11104 GCF_056399685.1 Pedobacter sp. 01N416 | reverse complement strand
CACCTCAACCATTGCCGCACTAAAAACCGTTTTAGAACGACTTCTGGAGCGTCCCAATTTAGCTGAAAAGCAAAAGTTGGAATGGAAAGCAATGCTGAAAACCATTCCACCCATCAGTTTTAGGGCATTTGAAGGTCGCACCACAATTGCTCCGGCAAAACTTTGGGAGCGCATTAACAATACCGAAAGTCCGCAGTTGTATCCCGTTTATCCCTGGGGCATTTATGGAATTGGTAAACCTGGTTTAGACACCGCTATCAATACCTTTAAATACGATACAGATGTATTGAAATTCCGCAGTTTTGTAGGCTGGAAACAGGACAATATTTTTGCTGCCAGATTAGGTTTAACTGAAGATGCTGCAAATCTAACCACCGCAAAGTTAAAAGACTCAGGAAGGAGATTTCCGGCATTCTGGGGACCTGGCTTCGACTGGACACCAGACCATAATTGGGGCGGCTCTGGTATGATTGGTTTACAGGAAATGCTGATGCAGGTAGACGGAAAAAAAATTTATCTTTACCCTGCATGGCCTAAAGAGTGGGATGTACATTTCAAGCTCTATGCGCCTTACCAAACCACCGTTGAAGGGCAGTTGAAGAATGGAAAATTAATAGATTTAAAAGTATGGCCTGAATCAAGAAGGGCAGATGTAATTAATATGATTAAATAAATGGTATCGTCTTCCTGAACTTGTTTCAGGATCTGAACAACAAGATAGACCCTGAAATAAATTTAGGGTGACGAGCAATATAAAATTAGTAAAAAATGGATTTACAATTAAAAGAAAAAGTTATTATCATTACCGGGGCTGCAAAAGGCATTGGTAGAAGCATTGCAGAAGTATTTGCGAATGAAAATGCAATTGCGGTAATCGTAGGTAGAAAAGCAGAAGATAACCAAAAAGTAGTTGATGAGATTGTTGCACAAGGCAAACAAGCGGAACAATTTGTTGCAGAACTTTCCAATCCAGAGGATTGCGAAAAAGTAGTTAAAGAAATCGTCGCTAAATTTGGAAGGATTGATGGTTTAGTAAATAATGCGGGCGTTAACGATGGAGTAGGTTTAGAAAGTGGAAATTATAAAGACTTTATGGCTTCGTTACATAAAAACGTAGTGCATTATTATCTGATGGCACACCATGCCTTGCCGGAATTAATTAAAAGCAAAGGTGCTATTGTAAATATCACCTCTAAAACTGCCGAAACCGGACAAGGAAATACTTCAGCCTATGCTGCCGCAAATGGAGGTAGAAATGCATTAACCCGCGAATGGGCTGTTGAATTATTAAAATATGGCATCCGTGTAAATGCAGTAGTGGTTGCCGAATGCTGGACACCTGCTTACGAAACCTGGATAGAGACTTTAGATAATGCGGAAGAAAAACTAAAAGAGATCACTTCCAAAATTCCATTGGAAAATAGAATGACAACCGCTGAAGAAATTGCAAACATGACAGCCTTTTTAATGTCTAACAAATCAAGTCATACCACCGGACAGATTATCCATGTTGATGGCGGCTATGTTCATTTAGACAGGGCTTTGGCGAACGCTTAAATTAATTACGAGATCATGTCATCCTGAGCCTGTCGAAGGACTATTGATGGTCTTCGACAGGCTCAGACTGACAATAAATAAATTACAATGAAAACCCTTACCTGTACTACACCTGGAACTTTCGAATATTCAGAAACAGAAAAACCTGAGCTTAAAAAAGACCATGCGATTATAAAAATTAAAAGAATCGGTATCTGTGGGACCGATTTACATGCCTTTGAAGGTACCCAACCTTTCTTTAACTACCCCAGAGTTTTAGGTCACGAGTTATCTGGCGAATTGGTTGAAGCCGATGGAGCCAATAGTTTCAAAATAGGAGAGGCTGTTACTTTTATCCCATATTTTAATTGTGGCGAATGCATTGCCTGCCGAATGAACAAACCAAACTGCTGTGTTAAAATGCAGGTTTGTGGTGTACATGTTGATGGTGGTATGCGCGAATATTTACAGGTTCCATCAAGAACACTTTTACATGGCGAGGGCTTGAGTTATGATGAACTCGCTTTAGTTGAACCATTAGCTATCGGTGCGCATGGTGTGCGTAGGGCAGATGTTCAACCTGGAGAATTTGTTCTGGTTATTGGTGCCGGGCCAATTGGTTTGGGTACGATGGAATTCGCCAGAATTGCCGGGGCCAACGTAATCGCCTTAGATATTAACGAAGACCGTTTGGCTTTCTGTAAAGATAAATTAAAGGTAGCACATGTGGTTAATGCGCTTTCGCCTGATGTTGTGCAACAACTGAGTGATATTACCAATGGCGATATGCCGACGGTAGTAATCGATGCTACAGGTAATCAGAAGGCCATTAACAATGCTATAAACTATATGGCACATGGAGCGAGGTTCGTTTTAATCGGCTTGCAAAAAGGAGATTTAATTTTTAACCACCCTGAGTTTCATAAGCGCGAATCGACATTAATGAGCAGTAGAAATGCCACCATTGAAGATTTTGAACATGTAATCAAATCAATGAAAGCTGGTTTGGTTAATCCTACCAATTATATTACGCATCAAGTTAAATTTGAGGAAGTAAAAGATGAGTTTGAAAGCTGGTTAGATCCAAAGAATGGAGTGATTAAAGCGATGGTTAGTGTAGGAAATTAAACTTTAGCCATACTTTTACTGGGGCGTCATGCTGACCTGTAGCAAAGCGGAAAGCTACGCAGTAAATTTAGTTCAGCATCTATTACATATAATATTCATTTTCAAAGATCCTGAAACAAGTTCAGGAGGACGATCAAGGGGTGACTATCTCATAAATCGTCCTCGTTTGTAACGAGGATGCATGAGGATGGCGATTTTATCGCCCCAAAGCAATTTATTTAGCGCTTTCCCGAAGCTTCAGAATGACCGTGGTTATGCCTATTAAGCTAAGCTCCTGAAACAAGTTCAGGAGGACGGTCAAAGGGGATGTTAATCACAGAATGATAATCGCATAAAAAAGCCGATAACCCTAAGATTATCGGCTTTTTATTGAGCATTAATTTATTAAAATTATTTATAAAAAACCTCATTCCAATGCAATTCATTCCTGAATTGATTGATTTTGGTATCGGCACCAATATTTACATATTCTAAGCCGGCAATATTCGCAAAATCTAATAAATGCTCGGTAGTTAAGTTCTGACTATAAGCGGTATGGTGGGCACCACCAGCATAAATCCATGCCGCACAACCCGTTTTCATATCAGGTAGTGGTTTCCACAATACACGGGCTACCGGTAAGTTTGGTAAATCATGTTCAGCTTCAACAGCTTTTACTTCGTTCACTAATAAACGGAAACGGTTGCCCATATCTATTAAAGATGCATTTAAAGCATCGCCACCAGCAACGTTAAAAACCAAACGCGCAGGATCTGCTTTGCCGCCAATACCCAGTGGATGAACCTCTAAACTCGCTTTACCACTTGCCAATGAAGCATCAACCTCGAGCATGTGTGAGCCTAAAACCATCGAGTTTGCCGGATCGAAATGATACGTATAATCTTCCATAAATGCATTTCCACCCGCTAAACCAGCACCCATTACTTTACAGGCACGTACCAAAGCAGCCGTTTTCCAATCACCTTCACCAGCAAAACCATAACCATCGGCCATCAAACGTTGTGCTGCAATCCCAGGTAACTGGATCATACCATGTAGATCTTCAAAAGTATCAGAGAACCCTTTAAAACCTCCGTCTTCCAGGAATTTTCTTAAACCCAGTTCAATTTTGGCCGCTTCATAAACAGATGAATGTCTGGCACCACCAACTTTTAAATCGGCAGTCATCTCGTAAGTCGCTTCGTATTCTTTTAATAACGCTTGAATAGACTCCTCACTTATTCCATTAATTACTGCTACTAAATCACCTATACCATAAGTGTTTACTGCGAAACCAAATTTCATTTCGGCTTCTACCTTATCGCCATCTGTAACGGCCACATAACGCATATTATCGCCAAAACGAGCGAATTTAGCACCTTGCCAATCGTGCCATCCGGCAGCAGCCCTGCACCAGGTATCAATCTGTTTAGCTACTTCTTCATCCTGCCAGTGACCTACAACTACTTTACGGTCTTTACGCATACGCGAAACCATAAAACCAAATTCACGGTCTCCATGTGCACTTTGATTCAGATTCATGAAATCCATATCAATGGTATTCCAAGGAATATCGCGATTAAACTGTGTGTGTAAGTGTAATAATGGTTTCTGCAAAACATTTAAGCCCCTGATCCACATTTTAGCAGGAGAGAAGGTATGCATCCAGGTAATTACGCCGATACAGTTCTCATCAATATTGGCTTGTTGTAAGGTTTCGAAAATCTCCTCTGTAGTTTTTACAATCGGTTTGTACACGACCGAAACAGAAATACTTCCATTTTGGTTTAACGAATCGGCCACTTGTTGAGCGTGCTCCGCTACTTGTTTTAAGGTTTCTTCACCGTACAAATGCTGCGTACCTGTAATAAACCAAACTTGTAATTTTTTTAAATCAATCATTACTATTTATGTTATTTTTAATTTATTCAATGCCATGGTCTGTGTCCTCACAGACCATTATGTATATCTTTTTTAAAGCCTACCACTCTTCTTTCGTGGGCTATGTCCTCACAGAACATTATGCATATTCTTTTTTTTTTGAAAAGCAAGGTTCCGTATTTCATCGGTTAGGGTAGTCCTGCTTTCCGTTTTATCCCGATTTTACATCGGGATGCTCACTCCAATCAGGTTTAGGTTACTTAGGTAGACCTTATTAAGTTAAACCCGACAGCAGCGGCAGCTCCCGATTCTTTACCGATGAATCGGCACTAAATTAGCATCGGGACTATAGCGAATGGCGGGGCTTTCGTTCCCCAAGCACTACTGTACCTGCTTTCCAAAACTTATTATGCAACGTTATCTCTGCACCCAAGACTAAAGACTTTAGACTCGTGACTAAAGACTACCTCAAAGCTGTCCATAATAAGCACCATCACCATGTTTACGCTCGTAATGTTTCTCTATCAACGAATCTTTCAGCTTTGGTGCCTGCGGATTGATCTGTTCTGTTAACAAAGCCATTTGCGCCACGGTTTCTAAAACCGCACTGTTATAAACCGCTTTCTCGGCTGTTTTTCCCCAGGTAAAAGGAGCGTGGTTACCCACCAAAATCATCTCGACCTCCTTATAACTTAAACCCAAACTTTCAAAATGGTTCATGATCTGAAACCCCGTTTCGTACTCATAATTCCCTTTAATCATTTCATCAGCCATTGGTGGTGCACAAGGAATATCTACTGTTAAATGGTCGGCATGGGTAGTTCCGAAAATTGGAATTGCCCTTTGCGCCTGCGCCCAGGCTGTGCCATAAGTAGAATGTGTATGTACAATTCCGCCAATTTCTGCCCAGTGTTTATATAAAACCGCATGGGTTTTAGTATCTGATGAGGGACGTAAACTGCCTTCAACAGTATYTCCGTCAAAATCTACAATCACCATTTTCTCCGGCGATAGATCTTCGTAAGGTACGCCGCTTGGCTTAATGGCAAAAACACCTTTCGACCGATCTGCAGCACTCACATTGCCAAAGGTAAAAAGTACCAGTCCCAATTTGGGCAACTGCATGTTGGCCTGGTAAGCCTGCTCTTTTATATCTTGATAGTTGCTCATGATAAGTAAGGTTTTACATCTTTTTTATTGTATTTCTCCAGGTACCTGCCTAGTCCCAAATATTGTTGGTAATGCTGGCGGTAAAGTTTTTGTTTTTTAATATTGGGTTTGTATTCTTTCTCAAAGCCTGTTCCCATGGCCGCCATTGCTGCTTCGATATCTGGATAAATACCAGCTGCTACAGCAGCGAACATTGCCGCACCTAATGCACAGGTATGCTCAAAACGATGGATTCTAATGGGCATTTCCAATACATCCGCCATCATTTGCATAATATAAGCCGATTTTTTTGCTACACCACCAATACCGATAATTCCTTTAACCGGAACACCCTGTTCTTTAAAACGATCTACAATGGCTTTCGCACCAAAACAGGTGGCGGCAGCTAAGGCACGGAAAAACCGTGGTGCATCTGTTCCTAAACCTAAACCGGTTATGGCGCCTTTAAGTTCCTGATTTGCATCTGGTGTTCTACGGCCATTCAACCAGTCTATTGCCAGTTCGGCGTAGTCGCCCTCTGGTAAAGCTGCAGCCTCGTTGCTTAACTTAGCGATTATTTTTCCTTCGAGCTCTGCCTTTAATGCAGTAGCTGTAGCTTCATCAATTACATCAGATTCAGTAAGTAAATGGTTTAATGGCCAGCTGATTAAATTCTTGAACCAGGCATAAACATCACCGAAAGCAGATTGACCGGCTTCTAAACCTGCCATACCCGGAATTACCGAGCCATTAACCTGTCCGCAGATACCGTTGATCAATTTTCCATGTAAATCCTGATTGGGAGCAACCAGAATATCGCAGGTACTCGTACCCATTACTTTACTTAGGTAGTAAGGTTCAATCTGTCCACCAACCGCTCCCATGTGTGCATCAAATGCACCAACACCAACAACTACATCTGTACTTAAGCCCAGTTTAGTTGCCCATTCTTCGCTCAATGTTCCCGCAGAAATATCAGAAGTATAGGTATCGGTGAATAATTTATCTCTAAAGCCTGCTAAAAGCGGATCAAGACTGCTAAAGAAATCTTCAGGAGGTAAACCGTTAAACTCTTCTGCCCAAAGTGCTTTATGCCCCGCGGCACAACGGCTACGTTTCATTGTTGTAATGTCGTTTCCACCACAAAGCAAAAACGGAACCCAGTCGCAATGTTCTACCCACGATGCCGCACCTTTTTTAATAGTCGAATCGACCCTTAATATGTGTAATAATTTAGACCAGAACCATTCTGACGAATAAATACCACCTACATATTTAAGGTAATTGGTACTAAATTTAGTAGCATGTTCGTTAATTTCTGCAGCTTCTTTAACTGAGGTATGGTCTTTCCAAAGCACAAACATGGCATTTGGATTTTCTTCAAAACCTTTGGTCAGGACAAGGGGAGTACCCGTTGCATCAACAGCCACCGGACTTGATCCGGTTGTATCAACTGAAATCCCCTTTACCAGATGTGCAATATCGCCACCACCTGCTTTTGTTAAACAATCTTTTATAGTGTGTGTTAAACCTTCAATATAATCTAACGGATGCTGGCGGAACTGATTAACAGCCGGTTTACAATATAAACCTTTCTGCCATCTTGGATAAAGAAAAACAGACGATGCTATTTCCTTTCCGTTTGCGGTATCGACTAGAACTGACCGGACAGAATCTGTCCCGTAATCCACTCCAATTACATAGTTTGCTGTGCTCATAACAATAAATAAATGTCTAATTAACGTTTATTTATTTGAATTAAAAAATTTTATTGCTTTTTTAATCAAAAACCTTCATTTTAACGTTTTAGTAGCATGAATTTGTATATCGGTTTTTGTATCCACCAGTGTTGGATATTTTTTAAAACCTATTCTTTTTTCACTGCCGGGTATAGAAATTTAAAAGAATTGGATACCGCCTGGTGCATAATCGTTGCATGGTTCTCCTGTGGCAAAAAATCAAAATATACTTTTACATTTTTGTTTTTGAAACCTTTTATTTTTTCAGTCAATAAATTTGCATCCACTTCCATCACCCTGGGTATTTCGGTTGGCGTTAGGCCTTCTTTACCAACAGCAATGTAAACATCAGTTTGTTGCTTAAAAGTATTTTCCTTTAATTCGGAATCCTGATTCAACAACGAAGCATTGTCCCACCATAAACTAGGACTAATGATAATGTATTTATTAAAAAGTGTAGGGTTTTTAATCAGGATTTCAGTGGCCAGCAAACCACCTAAAGATTGACCAATAAGGGTTTTGTTCGCATCCGTTTTATATTTTGCCTGAATATAGGATTGAAGCTCTTTTTCGATGAACGAAATAAATTTATCCGAATGGCCTGTTGTAGGATACCTTTTCTTGTCGCCCTCGATAGATGTTGGGAAAGTAAAATCCCGTTTCCGATCTACAGTGGCAATGCCCACCACAATTGATTTAGGCACCTGATTTACCCATTCGAAACTATTAAACTGTACCAGACCTACAATATGGATAAAATCTTCATCTGCAGAACCATCAAGCAAATAAATTACAGGATATTTTGTGGTATCGTTTTGTTGATAGCCTTCAGGAAGGTAAATGTTCAAGATTCTTTTCTCAGCCAATTCTTTTGATTGGATTTCGTCTACCACACCAAGCACGAAAGCTTTAGTGGTACTCACAGCTTTTTGTTTTTTGGTTTGTGCAATGGCCATTAGCTGGCAAAAAATCAATAAGGTAACAAAAAATATTTTAAAGGTATACGCTTGTACTTTCATTAAATAGCGGTTTTAGGCAGAATCTATCTTATTGATCAGATTCGCCGAAAATTAGCAATTTCTTTGGAAGGATTGGGCCAATATGGCTAAAATTAACATGAAATATCTTAAGGCTTTGAATTTAGCCGTACCGAATTATCACACAGGTCCAATTCCAATATCTTTTAAGCTATCAGCTTAGCCATGCGCTCATCTTCTTTTAAGCTCCTGCGCAAGCCCGATTAGAAGACCTTCTGATCCCCTGATGTAGCAAAGTTTGTAAACGTCTTCATATTGAACAACTTCACCAACCAATGTGGCGCCGTGTTTTTGCAGTCTTGGCAACAACTCGTCGATATCTGAAACCGTAAACATTACACGCAGGTAGCCAAGAGAATTAACCGGTGCTTCGCGGTGGTCTGAAATGGTAAGGGGAGTAAGAAACCGTGAAATTTCAAGTCGGCTATGGCCGTCGGGGGTAACCATCATGGCCACTTCCACGTGCTGGTTACCCAGTCCCGTAACCTTACCTGCCCATTCTCCCTCGATTGTTGCCCGGCCTTCAAGTTTCAGTCCGATTTCGGTGAAAAAAGAGATTGCATTGTCAAGCAATGCCACAACAATGCCCATATTATCCATTCTGATCAATTGGTTCTGTTCCATAAGGATTTGGTTATAATTTAAAATTAAGGAATTTCACAAAGCTAATCGATGCTTTATGGAATAAATTGTACAGATCGGAACAGCGGGTATGATATGCATTATGCGCACCAGGTGTCCCGCTACCTTTCAGTCATTGATGACTCCGGTATTAAAGATGTAGTCACCTGTTAATAGGGTTTAAATCAGAAAATATGTAATTTTAAGGCTAAAATAAAAAATGATCAAGACCATACCTCAGCTTACGGTGATTGATATTGAGCAGGAAACCGCTGGTGTAAGCAGATACAAAAATATTCCGCTTACCCTCTTTAATGACCATGTTGTAAGGGTTGGGGTAATGACGGAGCCCTTTTACTGGCACTACCATCCCAATAGTGATGAAACCTTTATGGGCATTGAAGGCACTTTATTAATTGATCTTGAGGACCGTACGGTTGAGCTGAAACCGGGACAGCTATTCACCATTCCTGCAAGGGTTAAGCACTGTACCAGACCGCTTGATGGACGTTCGGTGAACCTTACCTTCGAACTTGCTGAAATGGAAACGGTGAGCTGCGATGCAAGTTGATCATTGCATTTTGGTTTATGCCTTCTGATAAACATACCTGTAAATAATTTTGAGTAATCAATTGAAAGGTATATCTTTCATGATCTATTTTTTATCTAACACACTCAAATAAAACATGACAGGAACCCTGGCCCAGCTCATCGCTTTGGTTGCATATGGAAACAAGTGTATTGCCGATCCGGGCACACACCAAGAGTTCGTTCAACATCATAGCACTTTCCAGTTCTGCGAAAAGGTCTTTTTTACTACCGAAAAGAAAAAATATTTCTTTTCAGCAGGAAAACGTACAACCGTTGCCGAAAACCCGCAAGAATGGTTCAGGTATCTTGGTCTGGACGGATGTCAGGCACTGAGGTTATACTATGAGCCTTCGGATAGAAGTTCGGGTGCTGCAGACCATAAACTCGCCGGCATGATCGGCGGAGGAGGTACCTGGCTGATCGAGGCGATGTATCCCAAGTATTCGGATTTTTGGTATGGCGAATGGATAGTGAGCAGGGAACATGCAGAGGATAACCGCATCTGGTCGGTTGAATACAGGTGCATCGAGCAGGAGATTGATTCCAGAAACCTTCAGTTCAACGTAGGGATGCAAAGAGAAGTCCTTTCAAAAGCACTGAGTGAAATAGAGGCATTTGCCAAGGAAATAGACCTGGAAAATTTTTCCCAGGTTTTCCAAAGAGCTAATGCGGCATTGACCTCCGCACATCCTGACCAGGATTATTATCACAGCGACTTATTGCCTGAAAATGCCTATGGGTTGGCAGCGCAACAGCTGCTGTTCGCCGCCTCGCGTGCATGGGTGTTTGGGGGAATGGGTTCCTGGAACGATATGGGATTCGAAGATAAACAAATCCAGATGCGATATGAAGCCGTGTCTTCAGCACTTTATATCGCGATCAATAATGCGATTATCGCTGTTGTCAATTCATAAAAAAACAAATGACCAGAACTGAATTACATCAGCAGCTAAGGGCCCGGTGATTAGATAGACCGTTGGAAAAACTCCTAGAATATTCCAGGGAAGAAATACCTATAAAAACAAATTGTTTAAGACTACTATCTTTCATTATATCCTAATTTTATACAAGGGGCAGTATAAACCAAAATGTACTTCCTTTACCCACTACACTGTCTACACCAATTTTTCCATTGTGCTTTTTAATAATCTCTGCGCAGATATATAACCCAAGCCCTAAACCGTTATAATTAGTTACTCTGTCTTCTGCTCTAAAATAACGCTCGAAAAGATAAGGCAATTTTTCTTTTGCAATTCCTGCTCCCTGATCAATAACCGAAACCTTAGCCATAATACCCTGCTTTTCAATTGAGATTGTTATGTGTTTTGAGTTTGATGCGTATTTAATGGCATTGTTTACAAAATTGATAATGATCTGTTCAATCCTAATCGGGTCTGCATTAACTTTTAAACTTAAATCGCCTATAGTAATAAGGTTATATTC
>NZ_JBFTRT010000098.1:0-11248 GCF_056399685.1 Pedobacter sp. 01N416 | reverse complement strand
GCCCTTATCTTTCACAAAGGAGCACTCATTAATGTAAAATCAGAATTTCTTGAAGAGGCAACCAAGGGAAAGGTTTATGCGAAATTTTGTTATATGGATCAGGTAATAGCAAACAAGGAGCTGATTGAAAAAATGGTTAATACCTGGGTTGAGCTGATGGATAAATAAATTCGCTTTGCCCTCTAAAGTCGTCTTGGCAGAACAATTTTCGAAACATTTCTTGCATGTACTAAGTCCTTGGTGAGTTTACTGCCTCCAGAACGACAATAAAGAAATACTGAGTTCAAGTCTAATTTTTAATTTATGGCTCATGCTGCTTTTATTTATAGCTCATTTTGTGGCTGTATTGAGCTATATTCTTTATTAAAATGAGCTTCATCTTGTGACGCATCAATGTTCGCTTTATTTCTTTTGGATAATCTTAAAACCGCTAAAAGATGCATCACCAGAGGCATCACCATAAGTAGCATGATAAACACCAACCTGTAAGCCGCTACTCCCCAAATCATCCCTTTTTACAGGGCTGCCAGGAAGATCTACCCAAGCCTTTCCATCACTGCTACCACGCATAAAAAATGTGTTTCCTACCCGTTGTATCTGCAGATGCCTATAAAAAGCCCACCCAGAGAGGTTGTTCGTCTGCTTTCTGCCGCCATTCCCAAGGTCGGTAACAATATTTCCAACGCCCCAGCCTGGCATAATGCCGTTTTGTAAAAGCATTCTTCCATTTGTTGAAGCTTTAACCATTATACCTGCCTCATTTGCACCATAGGCTTTCTTCTCCTTGAGCCCTAGCATATCTGAAAGCATTACCTCGGCGATAAAATCACCCTCAACATTGTTGTAGGCAAAAGGCCCTATTGCCTCCGATCCATCCCAAAATGTATTGTGCGAAACCATTTTTAGGATACCCGATTGTTGTATAACGGTATCTGCATTTCCCAATATACCATCCCAGGAAGTTCCTGATAGGCCATCTTTTGTTGCCGGAACTGACCGGGCCGCCCCACCCTGTTTTCTGATCACAAATTGTGAAGAATCTGTTCTAACAGCAAACGGAAGAGATGTTTGGGTAACATTTCCAAAATTATCCCTGATTTTCACCGTATAACGATAACTGCTTTGTGGAAGGACCGAAAAATCCATATAATCTGATGACCGTAACCATTTCGCATCTTCGTTATCTTTATCATTTTTAAAAAGATATTCGAGATCATTGCCTGGCAGTTCAGGTTTATCCGCCGCCATATAAACCATACCTGGTGTAACTGCCGATGGTTTTGAGGCAAATGATGCTTTTAAGTTGCCTGTGCCCAAGGTTTGTTTCCAAAAATTAAATTCTTTTAAGCAAGCACTATAATCAAGACCATAATTGTATATTGAAATTGATGATATTGCTGTTGTGGCACCTGGTCTTCCGCCAGAAGATTCAATCAAAATACGCTGGTCTCTTTGATTATTAGGTACCAGTGCATAACTGGCCGGTTTACCATTGATAAATACCTCGAACTTGCCCTGAGAAAAAGAACAGATTAACTGTTGCCATTTTCCATTACCCACTATCCTTACGGCTTTATTTCCTTTACCAAAAAACAGATCTGTTTTTGAACCAACAGCAGGTAAAAGAGAAAAAACAGCACTAAATGGTTTTGAAAAACCGACCTCTTTTGTAATGTTACCTCTCATAAGGATTTTACTACCATTGGCCAATACAGCAGCTGTTTTTCCATTAATATCGGCAACTTCCACATTCCCCTTGCACGTCAGTTCTCCCAAAGCTGCCCCATTATTGGGCCAGCTTGCTAAATCCCCATATTCAAGGTTTTTTGCAGCTGCGTACAGAACCGTATGGTTAGTTATGCCTTTTGTATAAGCTGCTTTAATCTCTGTATCGGTTAATGGGATATCATAAATTTTCAAAGCGGCCAGCGCACCAGAAAACCCTGAAGTTCCATCATCATTTCCGCCAACAAGAAACCTGGTAAGATTATTTACGAAAAGCATTCTTCTTTCTGCCCTATCCAATTTTCCATCAACATATATACGCTCCATTGTCCCATCAAAAACCATGGTAATCACATGCCACTCATTTGCTTTGGGTAAATTCCTATATCCTAAATTTGCCCAGCCAAGATGGGTGGCAGCGCCTGCACCTTTACTATTCCCATAACCTACCGCAGCATTGCTTAAATCAACACCACCCCGTCCTGTCCATGAAATGATGGTTTCTTCTTTATTAATCTCTGGGTTCAGCACCCACATACTCACGCTATAACTGCTATTCCCCAGCATAGATGAAGGCGCACGAACGGATGACGACAGGCGCTCGGTGCCAGAGAAAACCAAAGCTTTTTTTCCACCTATCATTGAAGTAACTGGCTTGTTTGTTCCGTTAGCAGAAAACACACCGCCCAATTTTCCATTATTTTGAACATGAGCTGCTATTGATCCTATCCGAAGGTGATCAAAGTTCAGATCCACCAACAGTCCCTTCGGTTCAAAATGTTGCAAAGATTCCCTTTTTTTGATGTTGGTGTTCATCACTGGATTATATTCGGCATTGTCGAAAACCTTAATGTTCCATATCGCCTTATTTAGGCCCGGATATTCTGTCCGTAAAATTGTTGTACGCAGATATCTGGCCTTAATGTTCCCAAAATCGACCATTGGACTTCCATGTTGGGTGTTTTTACTCTTATCAATGTACAGTCCCCATGTTTTGCCATCGAGCGAATATTCGATTTTGTATTGATAGTACCAGGTTGCATATTCAAATTGAGTATGTACACTTTTAACATCATAGACTCGGCCTAAATCAACTTGGATCCATGAGGGGCCGATATTGTTTTTGGCTTTCCATAAAGTTCCGTTATTATCATCGAATGCAAATTCTGATTTAAAATCCTGATCATAAGCTGAAGAGGCCACAGCAGTTTTGCCCAGCGCCAGATTTGGATGCGGATTCGCATTTTTTGCCAAATAGCCGATTCCGGAATGTGTAGGCACCAGCTTCAGTATATTTCCTTTCTCATCGAAGATCATTTTATCTGCCGCTACCTGCCTGTGATAGCCACCGTCGTTGTGTGGGTTATTATGCCGGTGATAAACCAGGTAAAAATCATCTCCCTGCTGCAGAACAGACTGATGCCCTGGTCCGTGCACCGTTCCATCGCCATTTGTGGCAAGGATTGGATTATCCGCGGCATACTTAAAAGGTCCCATCGGGTTGCTTGCAGTGGCATACTGTACCCTGTAAGTTCCATCTTCGCAATAACCGGATGAATAAGTAAGATAGTAGATTCCATTTCTTTTAAATACAAATGGAGCCTCGAAAAAGTCTTTTGCATCGGTATTTGGAATCTGAGCAAGTTTTGAAAAGGACTTCATGTCGTCATTCAATAAGCCAACACCGCAACCATGGCCCGGATAAATGCCCCAGGTACCCCAATACATATAATACTTACCATCGTCATCTTTAAAAGTCTGCCCATCAAGTGTGATCACCTTGGGTACCATAAAATTTGAAACTATTGGTTTTCCGGGTGCCAAAAGGGATGTCCATGGGCCAACTGGCGTTGCTGAAGATGCACCAAATATTTCAACGGGCTGACAGTAATATAGATAATACTTTCCATCAGGACCCTGTGTTGCATCCGGTGCCCAGTAATGATGGGTTGTTGGCCAGTTCATATCCTGCATGGTCCAGTTCACAAAATCTTTTGACGTCCATACCTGCGATGGTCCAAATCCGCCTCCATTGCCATCGGTTGTTGCATAAATATAAAAAGTATCTCCAAATTTTTTAACCGTTGGATCTGCAAAATAACCTGGTATAACAGGATTGCCCTGCCCCTTCGTCAAATGCCGAGATTGCGCCATTATAGGTTGGAAAGCGCTACATAAGAGAAAAAAAACGAAGAGGTTTAGATAAATGTTTTTCATAATTAATTGTTGATATCCCGACCTATAAAAACCAGAGTTGATTGATCAGGATGTAAATATAAATGAAGCGTCATCTAGATTTCCGTTGTATATTGATGCATAACATTATTATTTTAACCAAGCACCCCAATCTTTGTTGTACGGCGGGGTACTTGTTAAAATCTAGTAGCTATCAGATAAAAAAGAAGCATAAAAACACAGGGCTTCTTCATAGTTTTATCGATGAATTTTAAGGATTGTTTTTATTCAATATTCTTTAAATTCATTTGCGCTTAGTAAAAGATCCGGGTATAAAATATCTTGATATAAACAGATCTAAGAAGGGTCTTATTGATAAAATGATTTAAACATGAAAATATACAAAGTATTCTTGCGTACCATACTGTTCCCAACTATTTTAGCCATGGGTATCACTTCTGCCAATGCACAAAATGGAGATCAGATATTAGACGGGATCGGCGAAACAGGAATGAGTGCGCGTTATATCTTTAATGGAGATGCCAAAGACTGGTCTCGAAATAATTTTCATGCAAAATTTCAGGGCGACGGAGTCAAATTTATCAACGACAGCCGATTTGGAAAGGTTTTGTCGCTCTCTGGGGATAACAATTCCTTTGTCACAATTCCAGGAGAAGTATTAACAGATATAGAATCGCTCAGCATATCAGGATGGATATACCTCCGTTCTAAGCAGCCCGGCCAGCGGTTTTTTGATTTCGGGAAGGACGTAACCAAACATTTTTTTGTGGCCCCTGTTGGAACAAATGCTCAGGAAGGTTTCCAGACATCGATCACGGCAAAGGAAAACAATAAAAACACAGCGGTTTCTCCTGCTTTAGAACTGAATAAATGGATCTATATTACCATTGTGATAGATATTCCATCAAAATCTATGGTGACCTATGTGAATAGCAAGCCTGTGGCCGAAGCTAAGCACATCCCCCTGGAGTTAACAATGGTATTCGATCAGCAATCAGGGGCAAAAAACCTGTTGTATATCGGAAAATCGCTAGTACCGGGAGATCCTTATCTGAATGCCATGATACATGATTTCCGTATTTACCGGGTTCCGTTAAGTGCGGGGCAGGTTGCCGGAATTTATCGCAATGCCCAAAGAGGTAATCAGGAAAGTGCGGTAAATGTAGGTAAGCGTGAAGATGATCTCCCAAAGTTTTCTTCAGGCACTCCACAGCTTTACAATACTTATTTAGCCCATGTATCAGATATTCAGGTGGAAACAGAAGTAGGAAATTTACCACGGTTACCCAGTTATGTACCGGGCACCTACAAGAATAAGATGAAAGGTCCAAAAGTACGTGTGTTGTGGCCTTCTCCAACTGATAATAGCACGGTCTTGAAACCTGGAAGTTACACCGTTACCGGGCGTGTTGCGGGAACGTCTTTTCAACCTAAAGCATTTGTAACCATAAAAGCGCTTAAAAAATCAGCCTCGCCAGCCTTAAAGCTAGAACCATTTGCTTTAAACAGGGTTTCTCTACAAACGGATGTTCATGGCCATGCAACCAAATTTATCGAAAACCGTGATAAATTTATCAAAACATTAGCTAAAACCGCCCCTAACTCTTTCCTCTACATGTTCCGCCAAGCTTTTGGCCAGAAACAACCCGAAGGAGCAAAACCTCTGGGGGTATGGGACAGTGAAGATACCAAATTAAGGGGGCATGCCACAGGCCACTACCTTTCGGCAATTGCCCAGGCCTATGCTGGTACCGGATATGACAAGGCACTGCAGGCCAATTTCTCAAAAAAAATGGAGTATATGATCAATACACTCTATGAACTATCGCAATTATCAGGGAACCCTAAAAATTCAGATTCCACCTCGGTATCTGATCCGAGCGCTGTGCCGCATGGCCCCGGTAAATCAGATTATGATTCTGACCTTAGTGCATCGGGCATCCGTACAGATTATTGGAACTGGGGAAAAGGATTCATCAGCGCCTATCCTCCCGATCAGTTTATCATGTTGGAAAACGGAGCGAAATATGGAGGACAGAAAAACCAGGTTTGGGCCCCATATTATACCTTGCATAAAATTTTGGCTGGCTTAATAGACGTATATGAGGTAAGTGGCAATAAAAAATCACTTAAAATAGCTACTGACATGAGTGACTGGGTATATACCCGCTTAAGCCAGCTGCCTCAGGAAACGCTTATCAGGATGTGGAATACTTACATCGCCGGAGAGTACGGGGGCATGAATGATGTAATGGCCCGTTTATACCAGATTACAAATGATCCGAAATACCTAAAAACAGCACAATTATTTGATAATATAAAGGTTTTCTTTGGTGATACAGTACATTCGCATGGGCTGGCCAAAAACGTAGATATTTTCCGTGGACTGCATGCTAATCAGCACATACCCCAAATTGTAGGGAGTATCGAAATGTACAGGGTATCCAATAAACCTGAATATTACAGTATAGCGGATAACTTCTGGCACAAAATGGTAGACGATTACATGTATAGTATCGGAGGCGTTGCAGGTGCCCGTAACCCTGCCAATGCGGAGTGTTTTATTGCGCAGCCAGCTACCTTGTACGAAAATGGCTTCTCTGAAGGAGGGCAGAATGAAACCTGTGCCACCTATAATATGCTAAAACTGACCGGAGACCTTTTTCTATTCGATCAGCGGGCAGAGCTGATGGATTATTATGAGCGTGGCTTATACAATCATATCCTGGCATCTGTTGCCCTGAACAGTCCTGCCAATACTTATCATGTACCACTCAGACCAGGATCTGTTAAACAATTTGGCAATGCGGATATGACAGGTTTTACCTGCTGTAACGGCACTGCGATAGAGAGCAGCACCAAATTACAAAATTCAATTTACTTTAAAAGTAAAGATAACCAGGCGCTTTATGTGAACCTGTACATTCCCTCAATACTAACATGGACAGAACGCCAGATTAGGGTAGAACAGACAACAAATTTCCCAAAAGAAGACCACACCCGCCTCACAATTAAGGGCAGCGGAAAATTTGATCTCAATGTGCGTGTGCCAGGCTGGGCCACCAAAGGATTCTTTGTAAAGATCAACGGGAAAGAACAAAAGTTTCAGGCTGAGCCAGGCAGTTACCTAAAGATAAGCCGTACCTGGAAAAATGGCGATATTGTGGATTTAAAGATGCCATTCCAATTCCACCTCGATCCGGTTATGGATCAGCAGAACATTGCCAGTTTGTTTTACGGACCGGTATTGTTGGCAGCGCAGGAACCAGAAGCCAGAAAAGATTGGCGTAAAGTAACCTTGGATGCCAAAGATATTGGCAAATCAATCAAGGGTGATCCACAATCTTTACAGTTCACTATTGATGATGTTGTTTTCAAACCATTTTACGAAACATATGGGCGTCATTCTGTTTACCTGGATGTTACATTAAAATAAGCACTGTTGCGCTAATAGCTGAAGAATGGCCCCATAGGTCACACTTAATGTTTTTCACATTGTAAAATTCCAGTATAGGAATTTTGTTTGTGCTGGAGTATTGATTTATAAAAATTCAATCTCTCCTATGGTTTTAATCATTTATCGCTACCAGATGATTATCTCATTTTCATATCTTTTGGATAAAAAAGAGAAGAGGCTGTGTTCTTTTTGAAGAAACAGCCTCTCACAAAGCAAACAAAATCTTTACTTACTTGCCCTTTCAGTTAATTCTTTAACATTTTTGACCAGAAGACTAAATTCTTCTTTATCATATAATCTGGTTAAAAATCTGATGTAACCATCCCGGTCGATCACTACGTTACGTGTTACACCGGCTTTTTTATCGGCAAATTTCTGGAAAATTTTAGCGCCGGGATCTAGGGCCAATGGATAAGTGATATTCATGTCTTTGTGAAATTTCTGTACCACATCTAATGGTTCATCCCGATCAACACCGATCAATACCACATCTTTATTTTTATAGGCCTGCCAGATGTCCTTTTCTAAATAAGGCATTTCTTCTCTGCATACCTTACACCATGCAGCGGTGAACTGTAGAATGACAATTTTTCCTTTTAATTCTTTTAATGTGGTTTTCTTACCATCATGGAGTACCAGTTCAAAATCATCAGGGGCTTTATCTCCTACTTTTACCAGATAGCCTCTGCTATCGGCATTGGGGTTTTCGAATTTTGGTTGTTGCGCAAATCCACTAAGTGTAAGCAAAACTGCGGCTAAGGTTAATAGTTTAATTTTCATAATGATAAGTTTAAAGAGTTATAATGTTGTCTAAATTATTTTTCAGCGGCTTTCCAGCCTTCATCAAGTGCGGTGGCTACTTCGCCATATTTTCCTTTTTCGCCGAAGTAGGCGTTGCTACCAAAAGTATAAACGGGTTGTTTTACCAGATCGAGCTGGAGTTGCGGCAAAGGATATTCAGTTGGCGTACCGCCTACGAGTAAATTGTTCCTGCGCATAAAGGTAAATGGCAGAAATGCACCACCAGCGCCATCTATTTCAATGGCATATTCATAATGCAACTGTTTTCTCAAATCAGCCTGGTTTGCGGCAACATCAGGAAGCGTTCCTATGGCTTTTCTTACAGCGGCCGGATCATTTAGTATGGCAGCTGCGCCAGCATAATCCTTCAGCCAAAATTTGGATTCAGCCTTTAGTAACCTGATCTCTTCCGCCAGGAAATAAGGATTAACCGCACCAGGTGAGTTTAACGTGTTGGCTGTATTATACCATCTTTTTCGGTACCAATTGGTAAAAAGCCCACGCCCACGCGATTCGATAAATATTCCAAAACTTGTGGTGTATCCAAAATAACTATCAAAACGTTTATCGTTGCTGCTAATGTTGGGTAATATTCCGGTTAAAGGGTAAAATTTAGGGGTATTTCCGGTTTTATCGGCCAAATAGGCAATTTTAAGATCTGGTGGCAACCAACCAGAACCATCTGAATTGCGCTGTAACAAATTGGTCAATAACTGATTGTAATACCCCCCTGTTACCGTGGTGATCACAAAATCGGTGGTAAATCCTTTTTCGGCGTAGGCCAATACTTTATTCCATTGTTCATCGCCAATTTTTTCTGCTTCGGTCTTATCACGGGCCTCAGATGATAAAATCCTTGCAGCCATTGAATTGGCCAGTTTAATAAAGTCGGCTTTACTGAATGTTTTTCCGCTGAGGAAATCGAATTTAAACTGTGTATTCGCTTCAGCCAGTGTTATAGATTTATCAATCAGCTTGATTCCATTGGCAATTAAGGCCTTGTAAGAATCCGGAAAGTCTTTCGTGCTCAAGTTCACGTCATCCACAATAATACCACGGTCGAAAATAACACCAAGATAGCCTTGTGCTATTCCTTTGGCATAATAGGCCGCAACAAGGCAATCCTGCGTTCTATCTGTACCCTGTGTATCGTAAATCTTTTTACCCTGCTTTTCAATAATATCCAATGCCAGCGTGGCATCTAAATTGGCCTGATAAAAGTTATTGTAAAAAGTATTCCAGGTAACTGCACCACGGTAAGAAGTATTGTTATTGAGTCGTAGACGCGGTTCGTTCGCAAAATCCCACCAGGAAGAATTTCCGTTGGTATTGGTTGTCTGATCGGCTAAAAGACTAAAATGCGTGCCAGATGCACTTGTTGAGGTGCTAAAAATAGTTTGAACGCTACTTGTTGTGAGTTTAAGCCCGAGATCTTTTATCTGATCGATGGCTTCCTGATTCGTCAGCGTTGTTGGATTATCGAAATCTGTTTTTTTGCAGGCGCTAAGGCTTAAGGCAATAAGTGATATATAGAATATATTTTTCATTTTCTGTTCGTTAAAAGTTTAGCGTAAGTTTTGCGCTGTAAATGCGGTAGGTTGGATAATCGTAAAAATCCTGATTGCCTTCTGGCGTTACTCCGGTAAAGGATGTCCAGGTGTATAGGTTACGGCCAACTAATGCAAGTCTGGCATTACTTAGTACCCGGTTTATCCCAATAGCTTTTAGCGGCAGTTTGTAGCTTAACGAAACTTCTCTTAGCGATACGTAGCTGCTGTTCTGCAACCAGTAATCGGTGGTTTGCTGGGCATTAAAAACCGCTGTAGTAAAGGCAAGTGGCAAACCTGCCTGCGCCGCCTGATCAGAAAATGGGGAACGGTATTGATAAGTAAGATACTGTTGGGTTTCATTATATTTCTGGCCACCTTTTTTCCAATCCAACACCGCATATAGCGATAAAGGGCCGATATTGAAAGTATTTGAAAAACCGACAATAAAATCGGGCTGTGCATCTCCAATAATTTTCGAATTACCAGTAGCTGCATTTTGGTACAACAATGGTGTTTCAGCTGCCGTACCTTGCTGGCTTTTCAAAACCACAAACCCCAATTGGTTAACAGCAAAATCGCTCAGCTTGTAAATTCCACCTGCTGCATTGGTAACCAGCCCCTGCGCATTGGTTTCCAATTGATCGAGACCAGTGAGCACACTATAACCATAAAAGGCAAAAGGGCTTACTCCAGGTGCTTTTCTAAAATCGCCATCGGTAAACTCTGGTACATCACCCAATGAGGTTATTTTACTTCTAATTCTGCTAAAGGTAATTCCGGTGTTCCAGGTAAAGGCATTTTTGGTAACTACGTTGCCGTTAATTTCGAGCTCGAGCGAATTCGATTTTACTGCACCCAAATTCCCATAAATCCTTGCCGAACCTGTAGTTGGAGGAAAAGCCGGCACCAGGATAAAATCGTTTATACTTTTTGAAAACGCATAATTGGCCTGAACATTAATGCGTTTAAACAACTGCGCGTCAATACCAAATTCGAGTTCGGAGGTAATAGCCCTTTTCAGATCTGTATTTTCACGTTGATTATAGCTTACGCCGCCAGAACTGGATAAGGAAACCTGACTATCCTTAGCACCAAATGGAGGCAAACTTCCGGCCTTGCCATAGGCTACCCTCAATTTTAATTCGTTAATGATACCCAACTTCACATCTTCTGTTAACCGATATGCAGTAGATACCCTTGGGAAAAACGCTGTTCCAACATCAGCACCAAACCTCGAACTGTTATCCAGGCGGCCCAATACATCTATAAAAATCTTTTCCTTCCAAGCTGCTTTCAGGTTTAAAAAGTAACCGTAGTTAACTGTTTGTTCCCAGGTAGAGCCAATACTTCTACTATCAGCTGATGCCGCAGCTAAACTTTTAACAGGTGCACTCAGGTTATAGCCAGAACCAGATAATGAAGTAATCCTGTTTTCTTCGTATACCGCCTTTAACGTTGCCCCGAAGTCGAAATCGTTAAATTTATTATTATAGTTTAGCTGGGCCTGACCGTTTTTGGA